>NZ_CALUHA010000031.1:0-28436 GCF_944320325.1 Alistipes megaguti | reverse complement strand
GCGCTACGCGAAGATCTCCGAGGCGAATATCAGCCGAGAGATGCGTCGTATCGGCAAGGTCCTGACGGCATAAACCGGCGATTTCACCGCAGTTTGTCCACCCTTGCGACGCCAACCGACGCCAACCACTGCCACATCACTTTGTGAACGAAACTTTTGAGGGGCTGCGCGCGTTATCCGGATGAAACGCCGTGCCTTTCGGATCCGGGACCGCTGAATGTTCGGCGGCCCCCATCCACGCAAAGTGCAATTCATAGAAAGAAATCCATGGTTAAATGAGAAATTCATCCATTTCCCTTGGAATTGTACAATTCAACTCTTCAGATTGCGGGATAGCGATCATCGAAAATTTCATCACAGAAGAGATTGAGCGTGCTTTCTATTGAACAAGGGTAATAAAAAAGAGATTATGGAAGCTGCAATCCAAAAAATAGAGACTGGCTGGAAGTCATAGATGGAAGACCCATCGGCAGACAAAGTAATATTTGAGTCAATTAGCCATCCTGACGCAACATCCTGAATCCCGGCAGCAATGTAACTGGTGATTCCGACTACTCCCAATGCCGCTCCTGTCGCTTTGCGCGGTACGATATCCACAGCCATCAGACCTCCGAGAAAACAAATCAGCACGCCAATGGCAATGCCGAACAGAATCATGGACAGAATATTCACCCATATGGCTTTACCCCCGTAAAGAAACAGAACGAGAGCGACCGTGTTCATGATGCCGAAAATCAGTGCAGGGGTATTTCGATCCCCTTTAAAGAGTTTGTCCGAGAACCATCCCGAAAGTACGGTTCCGAAGATTCCCAAAAGAGCATTGATGGATACGATCGATATGGCTTCTACATCCGAGAATCCCTTCTCTTCCTGAAGAAAGAGAACGCCCCAACCGTTGATCGCGTAGCGTGATATATACATGAAGGCGCTTGCTGCGGCCAGGATCCATACGGCAGGCATTTTCAACACGGCCCGTTGAATCTCCCTGATCGATTTGTCGGCGTTGCTCGCAGGGGCCTCATGGGCCAGGGTTTCGACGCTCGGCAAACCTTTGGACTCGGGGGTATCGTGCAGCCAGACCAGAATGATGAACACTCCCAACAAGCCGGCCGTCGCCGAACCGAAGAAACCAACCTGCCAACCGGCAAAGGTTACGATCGAACCGACAAAAAGAAACGAAAAAAATTCTCCGAGGTTATGGCTTGCGGAGAAGAACCCGTAATAGGTTCCGCGCTCCTTGAGCGGAAACCAGCGCGACAGCGAAATAATGGCAGGAGGGGCCCCCATCGACTGCGACCATCCGTTCATCCCCCACAACACGGCGAAAATCGTAAAAATTACGGCCGAGGGCACAAGAGAATGAGCGACTCCCAACAATCCCATCAGGGCATTGGCTGCCGTTGAGATAATCAACCCCGTGACCATGAATCGCTTGATGTTGCAGTAATCGGCAATAAATCCGTTGACGAATTTTCCGATGGCATAGGTGAACAGCAATGCCGAACCGATGACTCCCAACTGCGAGGCATCGAGAGCTCCGCTGTCGAGAATCGGTTTTTTCATCACGTTAAGACTGGTTCGGCAGACATAATAGAGACTGTACCCGAGGGTTGCGGCGGCGAAAGTCTGCAGCCGCAACTTCCGGTAGCGTTTTTCTTGTACGGACGCATCTTCCTCCTGCCTGGGAGCCGGAGCGCTGATTCGGTAAAACTCCTTGATTCGATTCATTCCTGTGGCATTTTAGTCATGGAGACCCCGGGCGCGGAGATACGCGAGCAACAGTTCCGGACGGTCGGTTTGAATCAGGGTGGCCCCCATCTCCACGAGCCGGCCATAGACGGCTCCGGGATCTCCTTCAAATGCCGCATCATCACACAACCCGCCGCAAAGCGAGGGCCAGAGTGAGTTGACCCATAATTTGGAGCCGCTTTTCACAATGGTCTCCATGCACGTCGTTACCTGAGGAGTCTCTTCCGACCAGCACACTTCGTAGGCGATCGGAACGACCCCCTGCTCGCGGTATTCGGCAAAAAGTTTCTCTCCCTGCGGTTTGAGAATGTCGATGATTGGCATATACATCATGTTGTGTTCATAGCGGGAAAATTTCTCCGTTACATCGCCAACCGGGCTTTTCCCCTTGATTAGCAGTTGTTCCGTAACACCCAGTTCTTCGGAAAGCCGTTGCACCAGATCGTAGTACTGGTAACCCTTGTCGATGTTTACGACAATACGATCCTTGCAGATTTCCAGTGCTTCGCGAAGAGTCGGCATCCGGTGTGTCGTGACTACGCCGTGTCCCGACTTTAGGAAACACCGCCGGATGGAGTCGAGTGTTACATCTTTGACATATCCTTTTCCAGTGGTCGTTCGATTCAATGTCCGGTCGTGGCACAGGACCAGTATGCTGTCGGCCGTCAGGGCCAGGTCGATTTCCACGATGTCGGCCCCCATGCGGATGACCGATTCGATGGCGGCCAGGGAATTCTCGGGATAATTGCGCCAATCACCGCGGTGACTGGCGACAAGTACCCGTTTCGAGGTCGGGTTGTGCAATTCGGTGACGATCGTAGCGGCACGGTTGTCTGTTTCGGGGGAAGGACGTTGCGTGCAGGCGGCCGATAAAAGCAGGATGGATAAAAGAAAGGGCAGTTTTTTCATGGTTTAATTGTTTTGTCAGGTTTGAAGAAAGCGGGACAGGTTGAAGCCTTGCTCCAATCCTGTCCCGACATATTCGGGTTTTACCAGTTCAGGACCCGTACCTTGTACATGTCGAGATCCGGAACCTTGATGGTTCGGGTTTCGGACGAGGCATTCATGTCCGTGGCGTAGCGGATGGTCTGCGTCGACCAGCTCTGTGAACCTTCGGGATGGGTCGCGTCGGTATACCACAGTTCTCCCGTTTCATCATTGTAGTTGAGGGATTTGATCGACGTGGAAGAGGAGAAAAGCGTCATTTCGGTGAATCGGTCTGCTCCGATGTCATACAGATAGGCCCGTTTCCCTGCGATGCAGAGTGTATTCGAATTGACCAGGGTCATATCATGCAGTCCGTTTTGAGGCGTCTGGATGGTTTTTTCCAATTCGAGTGAAGGGGTTGCCGTATCCCAATTCTTCAGGCTATATACTTGCAGGCTTTGTTCGCCTATGGCATAAAGCCGTTGGTTGGCTTCGTTCCACACGACGCCGTGAGCCGAAGTCAACGGGACCTGATCAACAATTACGTTGGGGGATGCGATGTTGTAGAGCTGGAGGACGTTGTTTGTTGATCCGGTTCCCTCGGAACAAGCCACGACGATTCGGTCGTCGGGCAAGATCTCGGCCGAGTGAGCATTGGATGAGGATGTTGTGTGGAAAAGGATCTGCTGTGTTTCAACATCGAGCAGCACGCACCAGTGGTAGGAGCTCGTGGCTAAAATCTGCTTGCCGTTGTTTACCGGCTTGCAATCGTCGAGATGGTTGCAACGCGAGGCCGCCAATCCCAGAGTCGTTGCCGCCGTGGTGGCATCCCAGCTCCAGGTGACAGCATCCTTGTATCCGGTAGCATCGGCCAAATCCGCATTGATCATGTAGATCATGTTGTCGCCGCAGAAAATTAATTCGGTCGCATAACTCGACGCCGCCTCATCCGTGTCGTATTTGCCTCCGGCCGTCAGTTCGACAGGATCATTTGTCGACACCGCAAACGAATTGCCGTCCGTGTCGGTCAGGGTTGCCGTATAGCCTTTGTTCAGCGTGACGGGGGCAATCATTACCGGAATAATTTGTGCCTCCTGCGAGCAATCGAGTAGTTCGGGAAGCGTCACGGTGATGGTCTGTTCCGAGGCCGAAGCCGCCCAATCGTCGATCCCGACCGAGAGTTCCCCGGCGATCGCTTCTCCGCCGTTGGCTTTTACGGTAACTTCCCGAACGGCATAGTCCCCCTTTTTGACACTGATATACATGACGCAGAAAATTTGCGACAATGTCATCTCACACCCTTCGTAACTGTCGAGGCGACCGGTCGATTTCCCGATCAGACAAGGCGAAACAGTGCCGTCCTGTAGTGTGGGTATGGTTGTTTGCAGCCGTCCGTTTTCGCAGAAAACCGGAGCATCGGCCGGCCAGAAACCGACAATGGTTGAGACCTCCTGTCGTGGACCCTCGAATGAGAACAGAAAGAGCGAGGTCTGGGATCCCGGCAGAATAGGCGAAGCATAGGAGGCGACCGAGGAACCGGGTACGTACACTCCGGCCTGCGAGGAACTTTCCCATACGGGCAATGTAGTGGTCCCCTGTGCGTTGTAATACCTTGAGAGCGTCAGGGAGACTTTCGATGCGAAGGGCCGAACGGAATCAGTGGAATCGTTTGAACAACCGATGGCCAACAGCAATGCCCCGATTCCGACGAGGAGATTCCGGATGATTTGGTTTTGAACTGTATTCATGATGCGGAGATTGAATAAATTCATCTATTTTTGTTTGCCGAGGACGATTCTGTGGTGCGCCTTGACGATCTGTTGAATGGAGTCGACCTCGCTGGATCTGATCTCATACATGAATACCCCGTTGTATCCGGACTGTTTCAGCTTTCGCAGGAAATCGGACCAGTCTATGATCCCTTTCCCGGGAAGCCAATGTCGTTCATCTTTGCGATCGTAATCCGAAGCGTGTATCGTTCCGATGCGATTGCCTACTTGTTCGAAAAAGTGTGCGTGATCCTCCTTGAGCAGATGGTTTGAATCAAAGCAGACCATTACTTCGGGATAGTTTGCAATCAGTTGCAATATTTCATCCGAGTTGCGTCCCAAACATGTCCGCGGCAGATTCTCG
Organism: Alistipes megaguti; assembly: GCF_944320325.1. NCBI lineage: Bacteria > Pseudomonadati > Bacteroidota > Bacteroidia > Bacteroidales > Rikenellaceae > Alistipes > Alistipes megaguti. The sequence continues at coordinate 23,627 of NZ_CALUHA010000031.1, read as the reverse complement.
ATGCAAAGCATTACGCCGATCTCTTTGGCTGCAAGGGCAAGGCGGCCGATAGAGTTGGCTGAATTCTGCATTCGCGTTTCCCTTTCATTATCGGCAATCGGCTCTGAACTGGGGTGCAGCACCAATCGTTGCGGATCAAAGATTGCCGCGAGGCGGATCATCCGTTCCATGAAAAGCACGTTTTCTTCTCGCTGTTGAGGGTCAAGAACGGAAATGTCGAGTTGACGGCTGAACGGTAGATGGCAGGACCAGACTTTCAGACCGGCCTCGTCAATCCGTTTTTTGACTTCATATGCGCGGGTGTAACATTCGTTTTCGGGAGCGTTGCGCCAGAAGTAGTTGAAGGTCACCTCCACATAATCGACTCCAGCCTCCTTGATTCGGGCAAGGTTCTCACTATTCGGCGTTTTGACTGTTCCAAGAGATACGCCGACGGGATATTTGGCCAGAACAATCGGGGCAACGGCAAGAAGCCCCCATGTTAATAAAATTAATTTTTTCATTGTAGAATCTTTTTTCAAGGGTAAGGAGAGGACTGAACACAATCCTCTCCGATTCCGTTATTTCAGACAGCACGAACCACAGATATCGCCTCCGTGCGAACTCCAACTTGAGGCGCGTTCTCCACCGACGTATTTGCCGACAAACAGGCCGTTCGATCCCGATGCCCCGACGAACGCCGAGTAGAGCACGCCGTCGAGATAATTATTGCCGCCCATTTGTTTTTGGTTCTTGTTACCGGCCTCATAAGTCCATTGTTCGATGATGCTGCCGTTTGCATCGAAGATATAACTCGTATTTCCGTCTTGTCCGGATGTGATATAGAATCGGTTTTCCGAGTCAACACACGGGTGCGAGTAGTTGAATGCATTGATGCCGTCCATGTGCTTGTAAGACCAGTTGACGAAGGTCAGCGATGCGTTGACGTTGTAGACATAACTGTCCTTCGACCCGATGAATACTGATCCGTTCGGGGCGACTACCGGCTCGTACATGTTGTCGCCTCCGACGTGGAATCCGTCGACGATAATTTTGTGGGAGGCCAGATCGATTGAACTGATGTATCCACCCTTGTTCGGGACATAGGCCGTTGTCATGTCGGCGGCAACGGCAAAGCCGGAAATATCGGTCATGGTTTGAGCCATGGTCAAACGTGCGATCTCACTTCCGTCGGATGCATTGATGAAGCAGATGTTCTTGCCCGCTCCCACTACCAGCTCGTTCCCGTTGACTAGCAGGCCGCAACCGGCTGCAGGTGCGGCAAAGCTCCACAGTTTTGATCCCGAAGCGGCATCGATGGCGAAGGTGTTACCCGAGGCGTCGCAGATGTAGACGACCGTGCCGGCGGCATTGACGGCCGGAGCCGTACTCTTCATTGATTGAGCCTCGGTAAAGGTCCACAGAAGCTGGCCCTCGGGCGATACGGCATAGAACTGTCCGGCCGAGGATGTCCCGAAATAGATGTCTCCGGTCTTCGGATTGACAGTCAGTGGGTTATAGCTTCCTGACGGGGTGGCCGGCTTGTAACGCCACTTCTCGACTCCGGTGATGAGGTCGAAGGCCACGAGTTCGGTGAGGTTGGAGAACGTGATGTTGTAGACCGTCCTGCCGTCGGGCGAAAATACCGGGCATGAACCTTTGAATCCGTTGTATGAGTCGCTGATATCCCAGTCGGAGCTGTAGATAACATATTCGCGGATTTCGACCTCCACGGTCCAGGTGCGGAGATCTCCGTCGATCGAGGCACTCAGTTTGGCGGTTTGTGTACCGGTTGATCCGAATCCATACTCTACGACGGTGCCCTCTTTGACCACGTCGCCGGGGAAAGTCCATTTCACATCGGTGGCCGTGGGGTATCCCTCCGTATTGAACGTAAAGGTGATGGGCTGATTCTTGGCCGCAGTTTCCCGGTCGAGTATGTAGGGAATTGCAAGTGTCGGCATGGCCTTGGCCGTTGTTGCTTCCGAAGCACCCTTAGCGTAGTTGGCGACGATTGAGAAGTAGTAATTCTTGTCGTTGATCAGGTTGTCGAGCGTGACGGAGGTCGTCCCCTTTTCGACGGTTTGCTCCTTGATATTCTCGGGCGTTTCCTCACTGTAATAGGACAGCGTGTACGACAGGACTGTCGTTGCCGGTTCCGTCCAGGAGAGGGTCACATATCCGTCGCCGGCAGAAACCGTGAGATCCGTGATCGGGAACCGCGATGTCGATGGTTTGGCGGTGATCGTGACGTAATTCGAGATCAGCTCTCCGTAGACGGCCTGTACGTGAAAAATATACTGGGTGCCGTTGGTCAGATTTCCGACCGTGCAGCTCCGGTTGCCTCCGCTCCGCAGAGTGATGGTTTCCGAGTCGGATCCGGTGTAATAGATGATGAAGTCGGTCGGATTCCATCCTTCGGGAGTCTCCCAGGAGAGGTAAACCTCTTCGTCGCCCGGCGTGGCCGTAAGGTTGGTAACCTGGGGGCGGGCGGCTCCCGCTTCGGGAATATCCTCGGTCCAGCAGGAGGAAAATCCTAATGCCAGTACCGATATTAACAAATAAACGTTTATTCTTTTCATAATCGCTTGCACATGTAAAAGGTTATTAGAATCCGGGGTTCTGCCAAAGGATCGATTCGTCGTTGACGATCTCGATCTGGCTTTGCGGGATCGGGAAAATCAGGTTGTGTGCATCGAGCGTATAGCCCAGTTTCCGGAAATAATCGACAGCCAGTCCCAGGCGTACGAGATCAAACCATCGGTGTCCCTCAAGGGCAAATTCGCGGCCGCGTTCATCGGCCAATTCCTGCCGGAACTCTTCGAGACTGGTGACATCACCCGTGGTCAACTCGTCCAGTCCCGCACGTGTCCGGGTCTTGTTGAGCCACTCCAGGGCTTTGTCCAGTCCGGCACCCGATTCCGCCAATGCTTCCGCATACATCAGTACCACGTCGGCATAACGCAAATGCGGAAAATCATTGCCTACCTGAGTCGTGTAAGTAGCATCGTAGGTGTCATACCATTTGGTCATGGCATACAGGTTGCTCGAAACCTGCGTATAGGTATTGATCAATGCCAGCCGATTGTCTTTTTCCTCATAAATGGCCTTGAATTCGGGGGTCGGGTTGCGGATGTCGGCCATCACGTTCGTGCTGGTGCTGTACCAATAGCCATGTCCGTTATCGTTGGTCTTGTTGTAGTACAATGCGAAGATGATCTCCTTGTTCATCTTATTGTTCACGTCAAATACCTTTCCGGTAGAGGTTTCCAGGCCATAAGCGGTATTTTTCATTGCTTCTTCAAGAGCAGTCTTCGCCTCGGAAGGCTTCCCGAATGTCAGATAAACCTTGGCCAACAGCGTGTAAGCGGCAATATTTGCTACGCGAGCCTTCTCTGCCCCGGGAGTCGACGGTAACAGCCGGGCGGCCTCAGTCAAATCTTCGGTCAACAGGGTGTACATCTCCTCTTCCGTGCATCGGGGAATAAGTTTTGCATTGGCTGGGGTTACAACCGTCCTGGTAATGGGAACCACCCCGAAAACCCGATAAAGATTGAAGTACCACCAGGAACGCAGGAACAGGCATTCGCCGCGGTATTTGTCGTAATTGGCGATGTCGGCTCCGGCCATGTGGTCAAGTACGTCGTTGCAACGATAGATCCCGTTGTACCAGGCATCCCAGACGTCGCTCAGAATACCATTGCTTGGCGTTTCGGCAAAATTGTCGATATCGTATCGATCCTGCGTGGAAACGGCCATGGATTCAAGGATGTTTTCGTCGCTTCGGTAGCAGATCTCGTGGAGATGGAAGGCCATTTGGGTCTTGAGTTTATGGTAGCAGGCCACCACCCCCTGATTGAAATCATCGTCCGTTTGGTAGTAGTTTCCCTCGGTGATGTTGTTGCTCGGATACTGTTCGAAGAAGGATTCTCCGCATGAGGAGGCTCCTGCAATGAGGATTCCGGCTGTTATAATGAGTTTCAGTTTCATGGTTTGTTTGTTTTACAGGTTGAAGTTCACGCCTACGCTGAAAGTTCGGGACAGCGGATAGGAACAGTAGTCCTCGCCGGGGCGCAGGGCGTCGGAGGCGTGGTTGTTGACTTCCGGATTGTAACCCGTGTATCGGGTCCAGGTAAAGAGGTTGGTTCCCTGGATGTAGAGCCGGAGTTTCGAGATGCCGGCCTTGCGTGTCCACCGGTCGGGGAACGTGTATCCGAGGGCGAGATTCTGAAGACGGAGGTAGGAGCCGTCTTCGAGATGGAACGTCGAGGTACAGGCTCCGTTGTTACCGCTTGATTTACGGGTTGCCCGGTTCAGGTTCCCGTAGGGATAACGTTGCAGCGCCTCCTTCATCATGTTCGACGAGGCTTCCATGTTGAGCAGGTATCGACGTTCGAGGTTCAGTATTTCGTTCCCGTAGACACCTTGGAAATTAGCCGCCAGGTCAAAACCCTTGTAGGAGAGATTTACGGAAAATCCGTAATAGAAGTCCGGCATGTAGTTGCCCACAATGACCCGGTCGGCATCCTTTTCGAGAATACCGTTCCCGTTGGCGTCGACGAACCGGAAGTCTCCGACGGTAGTGGTGTCGAAGTGGGGATATGAATCCAGTTCCTCCTGGTTGTGGAAGATTCCGTCCTGGACCAGCAGATAGTAACATCCGATAGGCTGTCCAACACGTGTAATATAGTAACCGCCGGCATAGGACGACTCTTTGATAATGTCGGCATTTTCATCCCCGAGACTCAGTACTTTGTTCCGATTGAGCGACCAGTTGGCGGCGAAGGCGTAGGAGAAGTCTCCGAAGCTGCGGCGGGACGTGAGCGCTAATTCAACGCCTTTGTTTTGCATTGAGCCGATGTTGATGTTCGACGAGGTGAGGCCCGAAACGGACGAAACGGGAACATCGAAGAGCATGTCGGTGGTTTTTGAATAGTAGTAGTCGACATTCAGCCCCAGGGTGCCTTTCCACAGACTGATATCCAGTCCGATGTTGTACTGTGTGTTTTTCTCCCACCCCAGGTCGTTGTTGGCGATCTGCGAAGGATAGACCTGTGCGGTGAGTCCGTTGCCCAGATCTGTGCTCGATGTGCCGTAAAGAGCAAGGTATTCCGAGTTGCCGATCTGTGCGTTGCCGGTCTGACCCATACTGGCCCGGAACTTCAGATCATCGATCCACCGGACATTGCGCAGGAAATTCTCATCGCTGACGCGCCAGCCTACCGAAACTGCCGGGAAATAGCCCCATCTGGTGTTGGGTGCGAACCGCGAGGAGCCGTCGCCGCGAACCGATGCCGAAACCATATATCGGCCTTTGTAGGAGTATTGGGCGCGGAAGAGCCACGACGCGAAGGTGTATGCGTATTTGTTGTTGTAGGTGTTGTCCAGATCGATGGTCTTGCCCTTTGTCGTGCGGATCTTGTCGTCTCCGGCAGTCCCGGTTCCGACGATCTGCGAGGTCTGGATGCTCTGCTTCTCGGCTTCGTATACGGCAACGGCGTTGATCGAATGGTCTCCGAACGTGCGATTGTACGAGAGCTGGTTGGAGATTGTCCAGTGGAAATAGGAGTTCATGTTGTTTTCGGCGGTCGGGTCCGACAGGGCATTGAGGTATTTGTAGCCCTTGAGCGGGATATATGAGGGTCGGTAGTAATTGCGGATGTAGGAATAGTAGTCTCCTCCCAGGGTGAATTTGTATTCCAGTCCTTCGATGAATTCGTATGCGACGTATGCATTGCCGAGGATGTTGATCTTCTCGCGCACGTCATCGATTTCAAGGGCCAGGGCCACGGGATTGAGCACCTCGTTCGTCTGGGTATCCCAGGTGTTGACGCGCAAGAGTCCGTTCATGTCCCAGTTGTAGGATCCGTCCTCGTTATATACGGGAAAGATCGGAGGGGCCATCAGCGCCGACGCGATGATGCCGTCGTCACCGTATTGCGTGTCGGTCGATACATAATTGGTCTTCGAATAGGAGGGCGAGAAACTGATGCCGTATTTGAGCCGGTTGCGTTCCCCGTCGAGGTTGGCGCGCAGACTGTATCGTTCGAAGTCCGAGCCGATGATCGTACCTTCGCGGTAGAGGTAGTTTCCTCCGATGTAGTAGCCCAGTGTCTTGGTGCGTCCCGAGACCGAGATCGAGTGCTTGGTCGAGTAGGCCGACCGGAAGATGGCATCCTGCCAGTCGGTATTGGTCAACGTTCCGGTATTGTCCTGCAGATAGGCTGTGATGAGCGGATCGACACGATGATAGGTCTGCGGACGCTCCTCGTAGGGGTCGTCGATCGAACCGGTCGGAACATTGAACAGATAGGCCCCGTCGCGCGCCTCCTTGAAAAGCCGTGCGAATTCGTACGCATCGAGCATGTCGATCTTTTTGGCGACATTCGAGACGCTGAACTGTCCGTCGTAGCTCACCACGGGACGTTCGCCCTGGCCTCGTTTGGTGGTGATCAGGATCACGCCGCACGACCCGCGCGAACCGTAAATGGCCGCTGCCGAAGCATCCTTGAGCACTTCGAGACTTTCGATGTCGTTGCTTTCGAGGTTGGCAAATGCCCGGGCGTCGCACGGAACTCCGTCGATGACGTACAGCGGGTCGTTCCCGGCCGTTGCGGACTGAATACCGCGAACGCGGATCGAGACATTGCCGTCGGGCTGTCCGCCGAGTTGTAACACCTGCACGCCCGGCATTTTGGCGGCCATGGCGTCGCGGAAGTCGGAAGTCGGCATGTTGGCGAAATCTTCGGCCTTGATGGATGAGATGGCGGTCGTCACATCGCGCTTGTTCTGCACACCGTATCCCACGACGACGATGTCGTTCATGGCGATCGCTTCGGTCTTCAGCGTGACGTTCGCCAGGGTTTGACTGTCGGAAAGGGGGACTTCGACGCGGTTGTATCCGATAAGCGAGACGATCAGGGTCGCGTTGTTCTGGCGAATCTCTATGGCATACTCGCCGTTCAGGTTGGTGGCGGCGCCGACGGTCGATCCTTTCAGAATGACGGTCGCCCCGACAACCGGTTCACCATTTTCATCGGTTACCAGGCCCTTGACCGTGCGGCTTGCCACGGCTTGCGGCGCCGCTGGCTCCTCCCCCCCCCCTTGCGCGGGTAAGGATGATTTTCAGCCCTTTGACTTCCATGTTCACTCCGGGAAGCACCTCGGCGATGATCGATGCGATGCTGCGGTTCGTCGCTGTAACCGATACGATTTTGTCTGTCTTTATCTCTGCATCGACATAGGCGAACGTGTATTGGCTGTTGGCCTCGATGCGTTGAAGCAGCTCCTTGATGCTGACATTTCTGGCATCCACGGTAACCTTCGGAGTCTGTGCGACGGCGGTCGTTGTCACCGCCATACACAGGATAATCACCGAAAAATACCGGGAAATCCTTTTCAAAACATTGTGTTCATTCATGGTTATTAGGGATTAATTCGGGTTCGATTTTAAGATGAACAGAGCATACCGGCGCCTGTCAGGGCGTCAGAAATAAGATTCTATTAGCTGTTGGACAGTGAGTTACTTTCTCGTGATCAACATATGGTTCCCGTCGATTCTGTATTGAATCGAGATCAGGGAGGAGATAACCTCCATGATGTCTTCCAATGGTTCATGACAGATGACCAGCGAGATCCGTTTTTCTGGCGAGATATGTGTGGAGAGAGAAATTTCGACGTTGTATCTACGTTCGAGATTCGTGATGATGTCTTTGAGAGGGGCGTTGTCGAAGATCAGACGCGGGGAGAACCACTGGCAGTAGTTCTGAGCGTTGACGGATTCGACCCTTGCACTTCCGGCCCGTTTGTCGAACGTGAATTTTTCGTTCGGGCGCAGCATAACAGCTTTCTGGAGACCGTTTCCGGAAATTTTGACGCTTCCGGTTTTGAGAACAATGTGTTCGCACGATCCGAATGAATAACTCATGGCATCGAACGATGTTCCCAGCACTTCGATCTGCAGGTCGTTCATGTGGACACGGAATGGCCGCAGCGAATCCTTCCGGACCTCGAAGAAGGCCTCTCCGGAGAGGTATACGTCGCGGGTTTCGCCCTCAAACGAGTTGTCGTATTTGAGTTGGCTTTCGCCGTTGAGCCATACGGTCGTCCCGTCGGGAAGCGAGAACTCTCCGGTTTGTCCTTTGGCTGTCAGCAGCGTGTTTTCCCGAATCGGCTCCATGGTCCCGATCGCCGCATAGTAACCTCCGACAAATATCGATACGGCTGCGGCTGCGGCACAAACCCAACGCAGGATTATGCGTGGTGATATCCGGGATTTTTGGTCCCGAATGGATGCGTGCAGCCGTTCGAGACCCCTGAGGTCCTCTTCATCCGCTGCCGGAGCTGTATGCTCGTTCCACACTTCCTGGAGGGCCTCCGTTGTATCGAGGTTCTCTTCGTGTGTTATCATCCAGCGTTCGAATATCCGTTGAATATCGTCGGGAATATTCTTGTGCCGGAATACGTAATCGATAATTTTTCGGTTCCTGTTCGTCATCGGTATCCAGTTTGAGGGTCTGCTGCCGCCCCTACGGCATTGCTATTCGGCGCTTTGAGTCAAGGTGTAGGTTTCCGAATAACTTCCGGCCTTGAATACGACGTGTCCGACGCGGGAAACTCCCGTTTCGTTGGGGCCGAAGCTGAGGTGTACGGCATGGATTCCCTTGGTATCGGCCGATGCGGGGTCGATCGTGATCCAGTCGTCGCCTGTCGCCTGCCAGGCGCAGGTGGTGAATAGGGTTACGGACTGCATCCCGGCCGCAGCATCCACCGTACCGGAGGTGCTGTACATGTAAACGCTGTCGGGCGCATCTTCCGAATCGTCCTTGCACCCGTATGCGATACAAAGGCACGCCGTCATCGCAGCAAGAAAAAGTAGTAGAGATCGGTTCTTCATAGGTTCAAAAATAATAAAAAAACAGTTTTTGAGTCCGGATTCATTAAAAAGACAATCGATGAGACCGGTTCGCCAGTCTGATTGGTGATTTTTTTCAGATTTTTTTGATGTGGATTACAATGCAATGAAAAAATATGGGATGCGGCACCGAGTGTTCGTAAAAAAATATATATTTGCATATATCGAATATGAACAGCGAAGAGTACATAATTCTTCGGAAATTGCAGAATGGTGATTCCGGGGCGTTGGATATCCTTTACTTGCGATATGCATCGAAAGTGCGGGACTTTGCGCTTCGTCTGTTGAAAGACCAGACCGATGCGGAGGATATTACACACGACATTTTTCTTCGTATATGGGATCATCGAAGGAATCTCGAAGACGTTTGTTCATTTAAGGGGTACTTGTTCCGTATGACACGTAATGCGATATTCAACGTGATGAAACGGCGCCAGATGCAATATAAGTATCTGAAAGCAACGGGATCCAGAATCGAAGAAGAGGCGAAGGGCGGATTTTCGGATGCCGTATCGACGGATGAATTGCTGGAGATGATCGACCTGGCCGTGCGCAACATGCCAGAGCAGAGACGCAAGGTCTTTTATATGAGTCGACATGAAAATATGTCTTACGATGAAATCGCCAAGACATTGAACATCAGTCCGCGCACGGTCCAATATCACATATCGAATGCGCTGGCAGAATTGCGCAAGGTGCTGTCGTCGCTGATGTTTTTCGTATAGATACGATACTTCTGATGAAATACGATATGGTGCCGATTAACCGGATTCAGCTCCAGCACGAATTCGTTCAGTTCGCTCAACTTGCAGAGCCCGATTGCATTGAAATCCCCGGCATCCGCATTCTTTCAATCTGTTTCATCGTTTTTGTGTTTTGAAGGGTTTTCCCTTCAAGCATTCTTTCGATCCGAGTGTTGGTTGCCGAGTCGGATCTTTTCGTGGTAGAAGTAGTTGACCACAACCGGATGCCCCTTTTCGGAGCGGCCGTACGGCAGATCGTTCACGCGATACGGCAGGCCGTTTGCGGCGGCATAGGCGGCCATCTTCCGCTCGAGCGCCTGCCAGTAATCCGTCCGTCGGCGGTTGTAGATCTCCTCGTATAAAGGCACCAGTTCGGGATGCTTCTCCCGGATGTAGTCCATGATGGTCCCCTTGAACTGCCCGCGCAGGTTGAGATTCTCGAGCCACACGAGATCGGCAAACTCCCGCACCCGTTCGATGATGGCCTTCGGATCGGTGATGCCCGGGAAGATCGGCGAGACGAAGCAGACGGTGCGGATGCCCGCCTCGTAGATCTGCCGCATGGCTGCGAGCCGCCGCTCGATGCTCACCGCACGATCCATGTCGGCGCGGAAGGCCTCGTCCAGCGTGTTGACCGACCACGAAACCGTCACGCGCTGGAACTCCCGCAGCAGATCCAGATCGCGCAGCACAAGGTCCGATTTTGTGCAGATCAGGATCTCGGCCGTCGTGCCGCGCAGCTCCTCGAGCAGATGGTGCGTGCGCTGGAAATGCTCTTCGAAGGGGTTGTATCCGTCGGTCACCGAGCCGATGACGATGCGCTGGCCGTCGAAACGGAGATTGCCGAGATCACGGTCAAAAAACAGAAGCCCCGTCTGATCGACCTGCTGAGACGCCGGTTGAAGGGAAACCTGGATGATCAGGCTCTGAAACTCCTGTTGCTGTTGCTCTGCATGCAGGAACAGAAAAGACAGAGACTCCGTCTATCACCGTCCCGGAGAGGCGCAAGAACTCCGAATCCGAAAACAACCCCGCTTCCGAAACCGAAAGCGGGGTTGTGTGTTTTGCGAAACGGCTGCTGTCAGGCCGTCCTGCCGTTCGAGATAAGTTTCCACACCCCGGCACTCAGAGCCGCACCGACAAACGGGGCCACGATGAAGAGCCACAACTGCGAAAGCGCCGCTCCACCCTCGAAGAGAGCCGGGCCGATCGAACGTGCCGGGTTGACCGATGTCCCGGTGATCGGAATGCAGACGATATGGACCAGCACCAGCGTCAGACCGATGGCCAGTCCGGCAAAGTTGCCCGCTCCGTGTTTGGCATCCGTGGCGCCGAGAACCACCAGCACGAAGATAAACGTGAAGATCATCTCCGCCAGAAACGCCTGCAGCATCATTCCTTCGCCGTAGCTGTTCGCGCCGGTTGTGGTCGGACCGCCGTTCGCTCCGCTCGAAACAAGCACATAGAGTACCGCCGAGCCGAGAATAGCCCCGATGACCTGGAAGATCATGTACCATGCAGCATCCTTGCCGCTCATGCGTCCCGAAAGAAAGACACCCAGCGTAATGGCCGGATTGATATGGCAGCCCGACAGGTTGCCGATCGTATAGGCCATGGCTACCACCGAGAGGCCAAAGGCCAGCGCCACTCCGATCGTGCCCACTCCGGCACCTACGGTCCCGGCCACGCTCCCGGCAAACGCCGCGCTGCCGCAACCCATCAGAACGAGAACCATCGTTCCGATCATTTCCGCAATGTACTTTTTCATCTTTTTGAGGTTTTATGGTTGTTCGGTTGTTGGTAAAGTTAATCAAATTCTACCGAAAAGACAAGTATTTGCCGATCATTCGGACCTCTGGAACTCCCGTTCCGGACGTTTTACGCCGAAGTGAACAACCTTTCACCCAAAACCGTTCGCTTTGTACAAAGCGTAATACCATGATCTTTATGCAAAGATTTCTGCTTCTTGCGGCCGTCTTGTCGACAGCCGCAGTGTCGGCGGCACAGGCCGTGCGGAATCCGGATACCGCAACCGCCGCCACGGTCCCGGAACGGCCGGTCATTCTGACGGATCCGGATCGAATTGCAGAAGGACGAGCCGGGTCGTTATTACCGGCTGGCACGGATCTCCGAAGAGGGTCAAACCGGCGGTTTTCTGCTGAAAAACTTCGGACGCCCGGGCGCAGAAAACCGGGAACGGGCTATTTCGATCGAGAAGACCCTCCAGGCTGCCGCGCTGACCTCCTGGACGCTCATCAACCGTCCGCTGGGCATTCTCCCCGGCCGGGTGACCCTCGCCAAGGCCCGCACGGCTCTTGCCCGGCGCCGCATAAGGTTACTCCTCGGGGTAGGGGACCACCGCCACCTTGACCCCCTGCTCGTTCATCGCCTCGAGCATCTTCGGCGAGACCCGCGAATCGGTAATCACCAGATCGATGTCACCCATGTCGCAGATCTTGCTGAAACCCCGACGACCGAATTTCGACGAATCGGCCAGTACGACGGTCTTCGTCGCAGCCTGGATCATCGCCCGGTTCAGACACGCCTCCTGCAGATGGGTCGTGCTCAGACCGTAGGTCGGATCAATGCCGTCAACTCCCAGAAACAACTTGCTGCACGTGAAGTTTTCAAGCATCCGCACGGCATATTCGCTGACGACCGAAGCCGATGAATGGCGAATGATGCCCCCGAGCTGGATGATCTCGATATCGGGTTTGTCCAACAACTCCATGGCCACGTTCATCGCCGAGGTGATCACCGTCATCTTCATGTTCGGGATGCAGCGCGCAAAAGCCTGCACGGTCGTCCCCGAGGCGATGATCAGCGCATCCTGCGCGGCGAGCAGTTCGACGGCCCGCTGGCCGATGCGGCGCTTGACCTCGGGGTGGAGTTTCTCCTTCTCCGAGACCTTGCGCGTGGCAATGTACGGATCGGCCAGAATAGCCCCGCCGTGGGTGCGGTAGAGGAGTTTCTTCTCCTCGAGCTGATCCAGATCCTTGCGGATCGTCACGGCCGATACCTTCAGCCGCTGGCTCAACGACCCGACATCCACACTGCCCGAGTCACGAAGCAAGTCCAGAATGGTTTTATGTCTCTCCCGAAGTGTCATTTTCCGTAGTTGGATGGGTTATGCGTCTGCAAAGATAATCAAAATGCGAAGAGATTGACTCCCACCTGCAGATATCCGGCCCGCTGATCGGGATTCCACATCGCATGGGCAAAGACTGGCATGTCGAAGCGCCCCAGTTTCAGCTTGTAGGTCGTCCGCAGCGAAATCTGGTCGATGCCGTCGTAGCCGTAGAAATTCGCGCCGCCGTCGGCTCCGTCCCGGTTGAAGGCAAACGTACCGCCCAGCCCGACATCCACGATCCAATGCTCGTCGCGGAAGAGGCTGTACTCCGCATTGACGTAGGTCGAATAGCGGTTCCGGCCGGTCTGGTTCAGATCGCGCCCGGCGAAGATCGTCGCCCAGTAGAGGCGCAGCGGCACTTCGAACTTCGTGTCGAAGTCGTAGGCCACGCTCAGATCGAGGAAGTGTCCCGTCGAGTGTTTGTTGTAGTTGAAGATGTCCTTGCTGAAGGGCAGGGCAGGCGAGTAGTTGAAGATGTCCCACACGGCCACCGTAAAGCCCGCTACCGAATAGGAGACATAGTAGTCGAACTCCTTGTAGTCACCCGTAAAGTCGGTGCCGCCCCAAAGGCCCACCTTCAGCCGGTCGTTGAACAGGCCAACGTTCACGTCCGCAGCCAGAACACCTCCGTCGGCCACCTGCTGGCCGCGCCAAAGATGCATGTTCTGAAGGGTTCCGCTCAAGTGCATGCGGGCGGTCTGTCCGAAGGCCGCAGTCGTCAGCAGCAACGCCGCGCAAAGCGCTGCAAGATGTTTCAAGGTCTTCATGGCAGTAGTCGTTTTGAAGTTAGTAGCAGTAGATCACGCAATAGAGCGCCGCGGCAATGAATCCGCCGATGATCGGCCCCACGACAGGCACCCACGAGTAGCCCCAGTCGCTCGTGCCCTTGCCCTTGATCGGCAGGATGGCATGCGCCAGACGCGGCGCCAGGTCGCGGGCCGGATTGATGGCGTAACCCGTCGTACCGCCGAGCGACATGCCCAGCGCCACGATCAGCATCGCAACGGGGAAGGCTCCCAGTGCTCCCATGCCCACTTCGGAGGTGTTGCCGTCGATCGAAAGGGCCAGGATGACGAAGACCAGCACGAACGTGCCGATGATTTCGCTGATGAGGTTGCGGCCGTAGTTGCGGATAGCCGGAATCGTGCAGAAGGTACCCAGTTTGGTCGCCGGGTCCGACGTGGCATCGTAGTGGTCCTTATAGAAAATGTAGACCAGCACGGCACCCACGAAGCCGCCCAGCATCTGAGCCACGATATAGGGGACGACCAGCGCCCAGCTGAAGGTCCCGGCAGCGGCCAGACCCAGCGTCACGGCCGGATTGAGATGCGCTCCCGAGTAGGGGCCCGAAATGAAGACACCCAGCATGACGGCCAGGCCCCACGCCAGCGTGATGACCACCCAGCCGGCATTCTCACCCTTGGATTTCTTCAGCGTCGTGCAGGCGACAACACCGTCACCGAACAGTACCAGAATAGCCGTACCGATAAACTCGAACAGGCATTTCAACATTACGTCGTTCATAAGTCAGCAGGTTTTAGGTTTTCTTGGATTTTTGGAAATAAAGAACCCGGAAACCGGATTTCGGGGTTCGGGATGGAGAAGCCCCCCGGAAAATCCGGATGAATCGGCAAGCGGTTCCGATCCATGCCACATCGGGCCGCCGAAAGAGGCAAAAGGGTTGGGCTCCCGACCGCTTCCGGATCGGGAGCTCAACGCCATCATTTGGTATAGTCGCTCAGTGTGCGTTTGACGGCATCCTCCCAGCCGGCCTTTGCCGCCGTGACCTTCTCCTCCTCCATCGCCGGCTCGAAGACACGGTCGATCTGCCACTGCTTGCGGATCTCGTCGATGCTCGACCAGTAGCCCACGGCCAGTCCGGCCAGGTAGGCGGCGCCCATGGCCGTCGTCTCGACGATCTGCGGACGGATGACCTTCGTACCGAGAATGTCGGCCTGGAACTGCATGAGCAGGTTGTTGCGCGAGGCGCCGCCGTCGACCTTCAACTCCTTGAGCGGAATGCCCGCATCGCGCGACATGGCCGCCGTGATGTCCATCGTCTGGAAGGCGATACCCTCGAGTGCCGCACGGGCGATATGGGCCGTCGTCGTGCCGCGGCTGATGCCGATGATCGTTCCGCGGGCGTACTGGTCCCACCACGGGGCGCCGAGGCCCGTCAGTGCCGGAACGAAATAGACTCCGTTCGTGTCGGGCACGCGCGAAGCCAGCTCCTCGACCTCCGACGAGGAGTGGATCACGCCCAGTCCGTCGCGCAGCCACTGCACGACCGATCCGCCGACGAAGATACTTCCCTCGAGGGCGTAGTTTACCTTGTCGCCGATCTTCCACGCCACGGTCGTCAACAGGTTGTTCTGCGACAGAATCGGCTTCTCGCCGCTGTTCATCAGCAGGAAGCAGCCCGTGCCGTAGGTATTCTTCACCATGCCCGGCTCGGTGCACATCTGTCCGAAGAGGGCCGCCTGCTGGTCGCCGGCAATGCCCGAAATGGGCACCTTGTGGGCGAAAATCGTCGTTTTGGTATGGCCGTATACCTCGCTCGAGGACTTCACCTCGGGCATCATCGAACGCGGAATCTTGAACAGATCGAGCAGCTCCTGGTCCCAATCCAGCGTGTGGATGTTGAAGAGCATCGTACGCGAGGCGTTGCTCACGTCCGTCACGTGCACCTCGCCGCGCGTCAGACGCCAGATCAGCCACGTATCCACCGTACCGAACATCAGTTTGCCCATCTCGGCGCGTTTGCGGGCCCCCGGAACGTTATCGAGGATCCACTTGATCTTCGTGGCGCTGAAGTAGGCGTCGATGATCAGACCGGTCTTCTGCCGGATCATATCCGTAAGGCCCTGGTTCTTCAGTTCGTCGCAGTAATCCGACGTACGGCGGTCCTGCCACACGATGGCATTGTAGACCGGTTCTTCGGTGTCCGAATCCCACACGATGGTTGTCTCGCGCTGGTTCGTGATGCCGATACCGGCAAGGTTCAGACCGTTGATGTCCATCATCGTAATGGCCTCGGCGATCACCGACGCCTGCGAAGACCAGATCTCGTGCGGATCGTGCTCGACCCAGCCCGATTTGGGGAAGATCTGACGGAATTCGCGCTGAGCAACAGCGCAAGTCGTGCCTCGCTCGTCGAAAACAATGGCGCGGGAACTGCTCGTCCCCTGATCAAGTGCAAGAATGTACTGTTTCATAGTAGTTTGTGGTTGGTTTTGGTTAATTGGTCGATTTTACAGGCGGCCCTCAGCAAGACCCGGCCGACAGGGCGGAATCCGCTCCCCGGGCCGCAAGCCGGATCCCTCGTGTCAGGCCAGCCGCGAAGCCAGAATATGGAGCGGATGTTCGCACGGTTTGGTGGTCGACATCTCGATCTGCCACTTGCAGGTCTCGCAGTCCGTGGCCACGATGTCGGCCCCCGAGTCCTCGATCTGGCGGAACAACGGCGCCCCGATGGCCTGCGAAGCCGCGTAGTTCTCCTTCTTGAAGCCGTACGTGCCGCCGATGCCGCAGCACTGCGAGTCGAGCACCGTCACCTCGACGCCGGGAATCATCCGCAGCAGTTCGATCGAATAGTAGCTCCAGCCCATCTTCTCCATGTGGCACGGCGTGTGGTAGGCCACCCGCAGCGGCGTCGTATCCTTGAACTTCAGCTGCATGTCGCCCCGCTGGAGCAGACGGTAGATGTAGCGTGTGGCCAGCTCGATGTGGTCGCGCACGTCGGCATTCTCCAGTTCGAGCAGGTGGGGATACTCGTCGCGCAGCGTGAAGGTACAGGTCGACGAGGTGGTGATGACGTCCATGTTGCGCCCCTTGACCGACGTGCGGATCGACCGCAGGTTGGTCTCGGCCTGGCGCCGCGCCTGCTTGTAGAGGCCGTTCGAGATCAGCGCCACGCCGCAGCACTGCTCGCGGTCGAGCAGCTGCACGCCGTAGCCCAGCGCATTCATGATCCGCAGCAGGTCCTTGCCCAGTTGCGGATTGTTGTAGTTGACGTAGCAGCCGTGGAAGTAGGCCACCTGGTGCGGGAAGGCCTCCTGCTCGGCGGCGGCATGTTTGCGGTACCACGACGTGAAGGTGCCGTGGGCGTACCTCGGGAAGATGCGCCGGTGGTCGATGCCCATCACCTTGTCCATCACCACGCGCACGGGCTTGAGCTTCACCGTGGCGTTGACGATCGGCGCAAAGGGGGTGGCCAGCGTGCCCACGAGGTCCGTATTGGCCAGCACGAAGTTCCGAAGCGAGGTGTTGTGCTGCGGGCCGTACTTGATGCGGGCCGCCTGGATGATGTCACCGATGCGCACGTTCGAGGGGCAGGCCACTTCGCAACGCTTGCAGTTCATGCAATATTTCAGCGCATTGTCGAAGAAGTCGGGGCGCTTGAGACGCAGCCGTTCACCGTCGGGTCCGGCCTGCTTCGGGCCCGGATAGTCGGGATTCACCGCCGCAACGGGGCAGTACACCGTGCAGACCGTACACTTGATGCACTGTTCGAAATTGTTCTCACTGACGCTGTTCTGCTGTATGTTCATGGTCGTATAGCTTTTTATCGGATGGTCAATTCTTCAGAATGCGCTCCGCCACGTGGAGGGCCGAAAGGAGCGAAACACCCGCGCCGCACTCCTCCTGCACGGGATGGAAGCCCGAAAGACCGGCTCCGGCGCAGTAGAGATTTTCGAGCGCCGAGCCACTCTTCATGACCCGCAGACCGGCATCCGTGCGGACGCCGAAGGCCTGGTAGGCCTGACGGTCGAAGAAGCGGAGCGTATACCACTCCGAACGGCCGCCGGCGTAGACCGTATCGGCCCCGAAGACCGGTTCGACAATCCGGTCGGGCGTCGCCACCAGCCCCTTGCTGAAGAAGCTGCCCGTCGCCAGCACGAAGCATTCGGCCTCGAAGGGAATGTTGCCGTGGTTGGCCGTGAAGATCCGCCGCACGCGGCCCTGCTCCGTCTCGGCACGCAGCACGCTGTCGCCCAGAAAATACTCGCCGCCCAACGCCCTGAACCGGTGCTGCAGCGCCTGCTGGGCCCGGATGCCCGGAATCGACGGCGGAAGGGTGGGAAGCAGGTGGATCGGAGTGTCGACCCGCGACCGCAGATAGGCGAGCGAATCGTTGCGGTTCAATCCGATTACGGCCGGGACGATCAGGGCGTCGCATCCCTCGGACAACTTGCGCAACGATTCGGAAAGCGCCTCCAGATTGGCTTCGCGGTCGAACACCCGGGCGATGTTGGCCGAACGCATCTCGCTCGGATTGCGCCGGATCTGCTCCAGATCGGGGTGATTGAAGTTGCCGAAACGACACTCCACGTCCTGGCGATTGAACTCCTCGGCGATGAACTCCGGGTAGAAATCCAGAAAACCCTCGATGTTGGCGATGCATACGCGACGGAAGGGGAGGCGACCCGCCTCCTCCGTGGTCAGATAACCGTCGATGGTCAGCCACGTGGCCTTCGTCTTTCCGAGCGGCGTAATCCGGAAGTGGTTGCGGCGGCTGTCACCCGCAACCGGGACGCCGGCCCGGCGCAGCAGTTCCGGAGCCTCCCCGGCATGGCGGGCGCAGGAGTCGGCGCCGATCACGGCATAGGGGTGCGTCGGGCACTGTCGGGCCAGCGTTGCGATGCCCGCCACGGGATCGCTGACCGCCGTGCCGTCGGGCAGGTGTCCCAACAGGTCGAACGACCCCGACGAAAAGTGAATGGCACTCTGTCCCTGCGAGACGATCGCACAATGCTGTCCCGCTTCGGCCAGGCGGATGCCGCACGTCATGCCGGCCAGTCCGCCACCGATAATTACCGTATCGAATCTCATTTTGATGCTGTTTTTTCTTCGTCCGACAATCCGCAAACACTCTCGTAGACCCACGTCATGTATTCGCTTTCACGCAGCGTGTCGCCCCACGCAATGGGCTCCATGCCCTTCCAGCGCTCGTTCAGGAACGAAACCAGATCGGCCTTCGCCCGGCGGGCACAGATCGGGTCGCGACGCCCCATCAGACCCGCCGCCCGGCAGGCGCACAACTCGCCCTGACAGGTTCCCATTCCGATACGCGTCCGACGCCGCAGATCGATCAGGTTGTTCACCGAAAGGTTCTCCAGCGCGTACTCCACCTCGCCGATCGAGACCTCCTCGCATTCGCACACCAGGCTGTTCTGGATCGACGTGCGGCTGTCGATCTTCACGGCCTGATCGCCGTGGCGCGAAATCGACGAACGCCGCTGTGCCACGGGGCGGTTGCGCATCTTGCGGTCGACCTCCTCGCGACTCTCCGTCGAGCCAGGCAGGGGAATCTCCGCCGTGCGGCACTTCTCGCCGTTGCCGATCTTCTTGCAGATGAGATCCGTGGCCCATTCGGCCATCAGGCGGTAGGTCATCAGCTTGCCGCCCGTGATAGTGATGAATCCCTCGAGGCCGTCGCGCGTGGCGTGGTCCAGCAGCACGATGCCGCGGCTGACGGTGCGTCCGCTCGGGTCGTCGTCCGAGGCCACCAGCGGCCGCACGCCCGCATAGGCTCGCAGAATGCGTGTCGTGGCCAATGCCGGAGCCAGCTTCTCACCCTCGCGCAGCAGCAGGTCGACCTCGTCGGGCGTGATGACCATGTTGTCGATCTGGTCGTAGGGGACCTTGCTCGAGGTGGTTCCGATGAGCGAGATCGTATCGCCAGGGACCAGAATATCGGCGTCGGCCGGCTTGCGGCAGCGGTTCAGCACCAGCTTGTTCACCCGGTGGCCGAAGATCAGCAGCGCCCCCTTGGCCGGAAGCATGCTGACCGTAATGCCCACCTTGGCGGCAATGCCGTGGCCCCAGATGCCGCCCGCATTGACCACCACCTGCGCGTAGAACTTCTCGGAACAATGGCGCCGGTGATCGTAGGCCTCGACGCCGATGATGCGGTCCTGCTCGCGCAGCAGCTCCATGACTTCGGTATAGGTACGGATCTCGGCACCGTGAGCCTTGGCATCGAGGATGTTCGACGAGGTGAGCCGGAAGGGGTCCACCGCACCGTCGGGCACCCGAACGGCTCCGATCAGCGCCGGATTGGCCGAAGGTTCGAGGCGCAACGCCTCCTTCGGGTCGATGACCTCGGCGCGGATCCCGGCCCGGCGGCAGGCATCCACGAAAACGGACTGATATTCCAACCCGTCCTCGGGGAGTGAAATAAACAGTCCGTCGGTCTGTTCGACGCAATGCGCCGCTATTTTTCGCAGGATCATGTTTTCGCGGATACACTCCACGGCCGATTCGTGATCCGTCACGGCATATCGGGCGCCGCTGTGCAACAGGCCATGGTTGCGCCCGGTCGCGCCGGTCGAGATATCGGAACGCTCCAGCAGCAGGGCCTTGATTCCACGCAACGAACAGTCGCGGGCAATTCCCGCGCCGGTGGCACCGCCTCCGATGATGATGACATCGTACGTATTGTCCATAGGTCGAAGAATTAAGTCACGACAAATATAAATACTTTTTTCTAAGGAAACAAAATAAAACGAAATAATTTAATTTCATTTTATTTCGAAAATAACTTAACGACTCTTCAATAAACCGCTGAATTCAGACATTCAAAATAAAACAAAAGCATTTTACTTATTTTGCGAAATACCCGGATTCCATTCGAAATTACGGTGCAGAAGCGATTTCCGCAAACCCGACCGGAGCGTTTCCGCCCGTCTTGCACCGACTCACTACATCGAAGTATATCCATATTTCACCCAAATTATTATCTTTGCACTCAAATTTCATCCCCGAACTCTCATCTGCAGCGATTACGCCCTCCCGCGAAACCGAGCGTGACGAAGACTCGGGAATGTGAAATCGGATCGATGCCTGCGACCACATCGGCCATGTGTTCGTCCTTACGGACGACCATCCCGAAATCCGTTCGAAGACTCCTTCCGCAAGGTATATATAAAAAATGTATGGCATCCGGCCCCGCATCAGATCCCGGATTCACAGAATCTCCTCGCGGCCAATCCGGACAACCAGGCGAAATGCCGCATTTGGAGAGTTTCGACGAAAAATTGACAAACGAACCGAACGGTGTTTCCCGTTATACGGAATAGAATCCAAACCATAGATATGACACAGATAGAAGGATCCATTTCACAGATCGTCGGACCGGTGGTGGACGTGACTTTCCAGCCCGATTCACCGGATTTCCGGCTCCCGGCCATCAACGACGCCATGGAGATCCACCGCGACGACGGCCGCACGCTCATCGTCGAGGTCCAGCAGCACATCGGCGAGCACACCGTGCGCGCCGTTGCCATGGACTCCACCGACGGACTGCGCCGCCACATGAAGGCCGTCGCCCTGGGCCACCCGATCTCGGTCCCCACGGGCAACCAGATCAAGGGACGTCTGCTCAACGTCATCGGCTCCGAAATCGACGGCATGAAGCCCCTCGACCGGACCCACACACTGCCCATCCACCGCGAACCCCCGAAGTTTGACGAACTGGCCACCTCGCAGGAGGTGCTGGCCACCGGCATCAAGGTCATCGACCTGCTCGAACCCTATGTCAAGGGCGGCAAGATCGGTCTGTTCGGCGGCGCCGGCGTGGGCAAGACGGTGCTCATCATGGAGCTGATCAACAACATCGCCAAGAAACACAACGGCTTTTCGGTCTTCGCCGGCGTGGGCGAGCGTACGCGTGAGGGCAACGACCTGCTGCGCGAGATGATCACCTCGGGCGTCATCCGCTACGGCGACGCCTTCCGCAAGAGCATGGACGAGGGACACTGGGACCTCTCGAAGGTCGACTACAACGAAGTGGCCAAATCGCAGGCCACACTCGTCTTCGGCCAGATGAACGAACCCCCCGGAGCCCGTATGTCGGTGGCCCTGTCGGGGTTGACCGCCGCCGAGTCGTTCCGCGACAGCAAGGAGGAGGATGCGCCCAAGGATATCCTCTTCTTCATCGACAACATCTTCCGCTTCACGCAGGCCGGATCGGAGGTATCGGCCCTGCTGGGCCGTATGACTTCGGCCGTGGGCTATCAGCCGACGCTGGCCACCGAAATGGGCCGCATGCAGGAGCGTATCACCTCGACCAAGCACGGTTCGATCACCTCGGTACAGGCCGTCTACGTGCCGGCCGACGACCTGACGGACCCCGCCCCGGCCACGACCTTCTCGCACCTCGATGCCACGACGGTGCTCAGCCGCAAGATCGCCGAGCTGGGTATTTATCCGGCCGTCGACCCGCTGGAGTCCACCTCGCGCATTCTCGACGCCAATATCGTCGGCGAGGAGCACTACACCACGGCCCAGCGCGTCAAGCAGATCCTCCAGCGCAACAAGGAGCTGCAGGACATCATCGCCATCCTCGGCATGGACGAACTCTCGGACGAGGACCGGCAGACGGTCAACCGCGCCCGCCGTATCCAGCGTTTCCTCTCGCAGCCCTTCTCCGTGGCCGAACAGTTCACGGGTGTTCCGGGGCAGATCGTCCCGATCGAGGAGACGATCCGCGGCTTCCGCATGATCCTCGACGGCGAGGTCGACTACCTGCCCGAGCAGGCCTTCCTCAATGTCGGTACGATCGACGACGCCATCCGCAAGGGCGAAGCGCTCCTGGCCAAAACCAAACAGAACTGATTCACCGGTAAAAACAACGCATTATGATCCTGACCATTGTAGCTCCCGGCGGCACGTTGTGCAACACGACGACCGATCGGGTCTCGTTCCCGGGAACGGTGGGGCGATTCACCGTCCTCAGAGGACACGCTCCGCTCATCGCGGGACTCGGCTACGGAGAGATCGTCTATGCAGGCGAAGCAGGGGAGGTGCGTCTTCCGATCAAGAACGGATGCGTACGCGTCTATGAAGATCGGATCGAGGCCTGCGTCGAGCCGGCCGACGAATCGGTCACCAATAAAGAGGAGGTGAAACCATGATGAAGGCTTTTGCAAGAATCGCCGTGCTGCTCGCGCTGCTGATTCCGGCCGGGACCCTCCGTGCCGAAGAACAACAGCAGGAACCCGACATCAAGGCGATCGTTCTGGGACACATCGGCGACAGTTACGAATGGCACGTTCTCTCGACCGCCGGCGGCGAGTGGAGCATTCCGCTGCCGGTGATCGTCCACAGCCCCTCAAGCGGCTGGCACTGCTTCTCGTCGTCGCGGCTGCGCGAAGGCGCCGAGTACGAAGGGCTGCGCATCGCCTCGGAGGGCGAGCATGCCGGCAAGGTCGTCGAACGCCAGGCGGACGGTTCGGACCTGCGGCCGCTGGACCTCTCGCTGACCAAAACCGCCGCGGCCCTGCTGCTCAACAGCGCGATCCTGCTCTGCCTGGTGCTCGGTGCTGCCCGCTGGTACCGCCGCCACAAGGCCACGGACCGGGCTCCGAAAGGCTTCGTCGCCCTGTTCGAGATGCTCGTCTCGGGCATTATGGACAGCGTCATCAAGCCCTGCGTCGGCCCCAACTACCGCAAATTCGCCCCCTATCTGCTCACGGCCTTCTTCTTCATCTTCGTGAACAACCTCATGGGGCTGATTCCCTTCTTCCCGGGCGGCGCGAACGTCTCGGGCAATATCGCCGTGACGTTCATCCTGGCCCTGGCCACGTTCCTGGCCGTGAACATCTTCGGCACGAAGCACTACTGGAAGGACATTCTCTGGCCCGACGTTCCGGTCTGGCTCAAGGCCTTCCCGCTCATGCCGCTGATCGAGCTGGTGGGCATCTTCACCAAGCCCTTCGCGCTGATGATCCGTCTGTTCGCCAACATGTTGGCCGGACACGCCGTCATCCTCAGCCTGACGTGCGTGATCTTCGCCACGGCCGGCATGGGGGCCGCCATCAACGGTTCGATGGGCTTCGTCTCGGTCCTCTTCTCGATC
>NZ_CALUHA010000030.1:0-29073 GCF_944320325.1 Alistipes megaguti | reverse complement strand
GTCCAAATAAAGAATGTTTGGCTACTTTTGTAAAAAAATTCAGAAACATGGAGCCCAAAAAACGCACCGAGATCGCCACGCTCGGACAATTCGGATTGATCGACCTCCTGACGAAGGATTTCCCCCTGCGCCAACCCTCTTCGCTCACGGGTGTCGGCGACGATGCCGCGGTGATCGCTCCGCCCGACGGCGAGACGCTGCTCTGCACCACCGACTCCTTCTACGAAGGGGTGGATTTCGACCTCACCTATTTCCCGCTCAAACACCTCGGATACAAGGTCGTGACGGCCGGCGTGAGCGACATTCTGGCCATGAACGCACGGCCGTCGCAGATCACCGTCTCGCTGGGCGTCTCGGCCAAAATACCGGTCGAAGCGCTGCAGGATCTCTACAAGGGAATCGCATTTGCCTGCCGCGAGCAGGAGATCGACCTGGTGGGAGGCGACACACGCGCCTCGATGACCGGGCTCGTAATCACCGTCACCGTACTGGGGCACGCTCCGAAACAGGAGGTCGTCCGCCGCAGCGGAGCACAGCTCCACGACCTGATCTGCATCACGGGCAATCTCGGCGCCGCCTTCATGGGGCTTCAGCTGCTGGAGCGCGAGAAGCGGGTCCTGGCCGACGTCGCAAACCCCGAGCCGCAGTTCAAGGGATATGAATACCTGCTGGAAAAGTACCTGAAGCCGCGCCCGCGTACGGACATCATCGAAACGCTCCGCGAGGAGAAGATCCTCCCGACCTCGATGATCGACCTCTCGGACGGTCTGGCCAGCGATCTGATGCAGATCTGCAAGTCGTCGAAGTGCGGTGCGCGGATCTACCTCGAGCGGATTCCCATCGCGCAGCAGACCACCTCGCTGGCCGAGGAGATGCACACGGACCCGGTCGTGGCGGCATTGAACGGCGGTGAGGACTACGAACTGCTCTTCACCGTACCGCTGTCCATGCAGGAGCAGGTGATGCGACTGGGACTGGTGGACGTCATCGGCCACATCACGGCCGAATCGACCGGCGCCTACCTCGTGACGCCTGACGGCGGCGAGATCCGGCTGAAGGCCCAGGGCTTCCCCCAGGAGGCTTAAGAAGCCTCTTTTATGCGCCCGCAACTCGGCACGGATCGACAGGTCCTTGGCGATAAAACCGGACTTTGACGCCTAAGAAGCCTGCCTTGTGCGCCCGAAACTCGGCACGGATCGGCAGGTCCTTGGCGATAGACCGGACCACCACGCCCTTTCCCCGTACAAAGCACCGAAAACCACCCTCTTGAAGAAAAATTTCCACACCAAATTTTTCTTTTCCCGATTTAATCCGTATCTTTGCGGTCCCGAAATGGGACTAACAACTAATTAAACGCATTATGAACAATTACGAAACCGTTTTCATTGTCACGCCCGTGCTGTCCGATGCGCAGGTACAGGAGGTCGCTGACAAATTCCAGGGTGTCATCACCGAAAACGGCGGTCAGATCGTGAACCGGGAGTCGTGGGGCCTTCGCAAGCTCGCCTACCCGATTCAGAAGAAGACCACCGGTTTCTACTTCCTGATGGAGTTCACGGGCGAAGGCTCGCTGATCAACACCCTCGAAACGCAGTATCGCCGCGACGAGCGCGTGATCCGTTTCTTGACTTTCAAGCAGGACAAATTCGCCGTTGAGTACTCGGAGAAGCGTCGTGCTAAACTTGCTAACAAACAGGAGGAGTAAACCATGGCACAGGAAAACAAGGCTCAGTCGGAAATCCGTTACCTCAACCCCGTATCGGTCGACGTTAAAAAGAAGAAATACTGCCGCTTCAAGAAGCTCGGCATCAAGTATGTAGACTACAAGGACGGTGAGTTCCTCAAGAAGTTCCTCAACGAACAGGGCAAGATTCTGCCCCGCCGTCTGACCGGAACCTCGCAGAAGTTCCAGAAGAAGGTCGCACAGGCCGTCAAACGTGCACGTCACCTGGCTATCCTGCCCTTCGTAACCGATTGCATGAAATAATTTAAAGGAGGACAACCATGGAGGTAATTCTGATCAAAGATATCGAGAAGCTGGGTTACGCCAATGACATCGTCAATGTAAAACCCGGATACGCCAACAACTATCTGATTCCCCAGGGTCTGGCCAAGGCCGCTACGGCTTCCGCCAAGAAAGTCCTGGCCGAGAATCTCAAACAGCGCGCTCACAAGGACGCCAAGATCCTGGCTGATGCCCAGGCGCTGGCCGAGACGATTGCAAACCTGCCGCTGACGCTTTCGATGAAGGCCGAGGAGGGCAAGCTCTTCGGTACGGTAACCGCTACGGACCTCGCCGAGGCCCTGGCCGGCAAGGGTATCACCATCGACCGCAAGCAGATCACCGTCGAGCCCATCAAGACCGTCGGCGAGTACGAGGCTTCGGCCCGTCTGCACAAGGAGGTCAAGGCTACGATCAAATTCTCGGTGGTGGCTGCCGAATAAGGCGTCGACTTCCGATCACGAAAAAAGGCTTTCCGCTCAGCGGAGAGCCTTTTTTGTGTTGGCTGGCGAGAGGTTGTGGGGAGGGGCATAAGGAGACGCGGAGAGAAGACCAGTGAAGGCGGGAAGATCTGTGGAGACGGGAGAAGGAAATGGGAGGAGGCGGGAGGAGACGCGGGGAAGAGACCAGTGAAGGCGGGGAGCGGGAGGGCGTTTAAACGGAGAGTTCTTCCCCCCCCCATGCGGAGCTGGAGAGATGGCCGTTATCGAGGCCAGCGCCGCACAGAGCCGCACAGAGCCGCACAGAGCCGCACAGAGCCGCACAGAGTCTCGCAGAACCGCGCAGCCCCGCTAAAACCATCCAGAACCGCGCAAGCCCTCGAAACCCCGAGAGTCACGCAGAACCTCACAGAGTCATACAAGAGCCACGCAGGGCCATCCGACTGCCAATGATTTCCGGTCGGCCGGTCATCAATATTGCGGCAGGAAATCGGATGGTGAGGCTCCGGGGAGTTCGCGGCCGCGGAACCAGACCCGCCAGGCATCACGGGCATAGCCTCGGCCCAGCACCTCGAACGATAACGGAGCGGCATCCGACAGAGGCCGGCCGTTCCAGAAGACCCGCCACGCATCGTGTGCATAGCCGTCGCCCAGCACCTCGAACGACGACGGGGTAACCTCCGACAGGGGTTGGCCGCTCCAAAAGACCCGCCACGCATCGTGTGCATAACCGTCGCCCAGCACCTCGAACGACGACGGGGCAACCTCCGACAGGGGTTGACCGTTCCAGAAGACCCGCCACGCATCGCGTGCATACCCCCAGCCGAGTGTCTCAAACGACGACGGGGCGGCATCAGCCACCGGACGGCCGCACCAATAGATGCGCCATGCATCGCGGGCATACCCGTCGCAAAGCACCGTGAACGATTGAGCCGCGGCATCTATTACGGGGCGCCCCTCGAAAAAGGCCCTCCAGGCATCCTTGCCGTAACCGTCGCCCAGATCCACGAACGACGAGGGAACGGCATCGACAACCTCGCGGCCACGGAACCAAACCCGCCACGCATCCTTTGAATAATTCATCGGCGGGGTTCCGAATCCGGCAGGATACTGGGCGGTCACCCGTGACGGGGTTATGGCTGCAACCGGCTGTGAGGGCAGGCAGACAAGGAAAATCGGCAGAGTCAGCAAGATCGGCAACCATCCTGTTCGGGCGGTTCGTTTCATAGCGGCAAATCGGGTCAATCGGTGCAGTCGGGTCATCATAAGCTCCGTGTTTCAAGGGTCACAAGATAGCGGTTTTCGGGCGGACGGCCAAAGATCGGAGCAAAAAAACGCCCGCACTCAGAAAAGAGTGCGGGCGTTGCTGATCGGTTCGGGGGATTTTCTGGGGTCGGAGTGTCTCGGGATCATGCAGCCATCAGGCCTCCACACCCGCTCCCCCCCCCGGGAAGATTACTCCTCCTTCTTGGCGGCAGCCTCCTTGGCCTCCTTGGCCTCGGCAGCCTCCATGGCGCTCTTCAGAGCGGCCAGGCCGGCGATGTCGCCCAGGGTGGTCTTCTCAACCGAAGCGTTGATCTTCTTCACGGTCGACTTCGTAGCGTCGGCAGCAGCACGCTTCTCGGCCTTCTCGGCGGCAACGGCCTCCTTACGGGCATCGTCATAGGTGCGCAGGTGCGAGAGGGTGATACGGCGCGTAGCCTTCGAGAATTCGATGACCTTGAAGTTGAGTTTGTCGCCCACCTTCGGGGTCGTGCCGTCCTCCTTGACGAGCTGGCGCGACGGGCAGAAGCCCTCGACATTCTCACCCAGCGATACGACGGCACCCTTGTCCGTAAGTTCAGTGATCGTACCCTCGTGGATGCTCTCTACGGGGAACTGGTTTTCGAAGGTGTTCCAGGGATTCTCTTCGAGCTGCTTGTGACCCAGCGAGAGGCGACGGTTCTCCTTGTCGATCTCCAGGACGACAACCTCGATGTCGGCACCTACCTGGGTGAACTCGGCCGGGTGCTTGATCTTCTTGGTCCAGCTGAGGTCCGAGATGTGGATCAGACCGTCGATGCCCTCCTCGATCTCAACGAATACGCCGAAGTTCGTGAAGTTACGCACCTTGGCCATCGTACGGGTTCCGACGGGGTATTTGGTTTCGATATTCTCCCAGGGATCGGGCGTAAGCTGCTTGATGCCGAGCGACATCTTGCGCTCCTCGCGGTCGAGGGTCAGGATGACGGCCTCAACCTCGTCGCCGACCTTCAGGAACTCCTGAGCCGAACGCAGGTGCTGGCTCCAGGACATCTCCGAAACGTGGATCAGACCCTCCACACCGGGAGCGATCTCGACGAAGGCGCCGTAGTCGGCCATAACGACCACGCGGCCCTTGACCTTGTCACCCACCTTGAGGTTGGGATCGAGCGCCTCCCACGGATGCGGGGTGAGCTGCTTCAGACCCAGGGCGATACGCTTCTTGGCCTCGTCGAAGTCGAGGATTACGACGTTGATCTTCTGGTCGAGCGAAACGATCTCTTCGGGGTGGTTTACGCGACCCCACGAGAGGTCGGTGATGTGGATCAGACCGTCTACGCCGCCCAGGTCGACGAATACGCCGTAGGAGGTGATGTTCTTGACGGTACCCTCGAGAATCTGACCCTTCTCGAGCTTCGACATGATGATCTGCTTCTGAGCCTCGAGTTCGGCCTCGATGAGGGCCTTGTGCGAAACGACCACGTTGCGGAACTCCTGGTTGATCTTGACAACCTTGAATTCCATGGTCTTGTCGACATATACGTCGTAGTCGCGGATGGGTTTCACGTCGATCTGCGAGCCGGGGAGGAAGGCCTCGATGCCGAATACGTCGACGATCATACCGCCCTTCGTACGGCACTTGATGTAACCCTTGATAACCTCGTCCTTCTCGAGGGCCTCGTTGACGCGATCCCACGATTTGAGCTGACGGGCCTTCTTGTGCGAGAGGGAGAGCTGACCGTTCTTGTCCTCGGCCGACTCCACGTAGACCTCCACCTGGTCGCCCACCTTCAGATCGGGGTTGTAGCGGAACTCCGAGACGGGAATCACGCCCTCGCTCTTGTAGCCGATGTTGACCATGACCTCACGCTTGGTGATGGCGGTTACGGTACCCTCAACCACTTCGCCGACGTTGACATTCGACAGCGTCTTGTCGTAGGCTTCGGTGATCTGGGTCTTGTCCTGATCCGATACGGCCAGGTCGTTTTCAAAGGCGTTCCAGTCGAAATTCTCGTTTGCGACTTTCTTTGCTTCTTCCATGTTGGAAATTGTTTTTGCGATACAATCGCTCGTTAAATGGTTAATAATAAAGTTTTTGCCCGCGCGCGGGAGCAATCTCCCGGGCTTGCGGAGTGCAAAGGTACGGCTTTTTGGCTGAAAATCAAATTTTTTCAGCCGTTTTTCGCGGCCGGCGGTTCAGAGCGGCCGCTTCTACGGGCGGACGATGCGCTGATGCGGCCGGTTGTCGGGCTCGAGCGGCGAATCCTCCTCCAGCTCTTCGAGCAGCACGTCAGCCACCTTGATGTCGGTGATCGCACCGTCGACATAGTCCAGATCGTGGTAGTTCTTGAAGACGTAGTCGCTGATGGCCACACGGTACATACGCCCCTCGCGCAGCTGCGGGAAACGCACATCCAGCGCGCTGTCGGCGGCATTGGTGACGATCTCATAGGGGGTTGTCGAGATGAGATCGATGCGGTGCGACTCCTTGCGGTTCTCCGTATCGTTGTACTTCGTGAGGATCATCCGCCGCATCTGGGCCGGCGTCATACGCATCACGGCAATCCGCGAGTCGAAGGGTTCGAGGTCGTAGACGCGCGCCGTACTCATGCCGCCGGCCGGGATCGAATCCAGCCGTACGCCGCCGACGTGGTAGAATCCCACCTCGGCATCCGTCTTGTCGGCCACGCCACGGGCCATCCAGTTGGCCACACCCCAGCCGCTGGCCGCACGGGCGAATTCACCCACCGGACGGTTCAGCTCCGGATCGGCATAATAACGGTCGACCTCGGCCCGAACGAGCGAATCGGGGGCGTAGTCCGCCAGCGGGACGATGCGATAGTCGATCGCCGCGATCTTCTTCCCGCGCAGGCGGATGGTCGTGGCGCCGACGTTGGTCAGATTCTTGCCCGTCTGGGTGAGCAGCGTGCCGCCGATGAGCGTATCACGCAGCTCGTGGGTGTGGCCACCGATCACCAGATCGTAGCGGTGTTCCGTGGCAAGGAGTTCGGCATCGCGGTCATCGCCCATGTGCGAGAGGAGCACCAGCACGTCGACCTTCGAGCGCAGCGAATCGGCACAGCGGCGGGCCGCCTGTTGCGGATCGGGGAAGCGCAACCCCTCGAAATTGGCGTCGTTGCCGGCCGGATGGCCCGGGCCCTCGTAGTTGGTCACCACGCCGACCACGCCGATGCGGATTCCGCCCCGCTCGATGATCGTCCAGGAGGCCGGCTGCGGGAAGATGCACGTATCACTCTCCAGATTGGCACAGACCACCTTGAAGTCCATGCTGTCGATCATCCGGGCCAGATGGGCCTGCCCGAAGTCGAATTCGTGGTTGCCGAACGTGGCCACGTCGTAGCCCAGGCGGTTCATCAGCGCAATGACCGGCATGCCGGGAGTCGGGGCCTTGTCGACGTAGGCGTTGCCGGTCCAGCGGTCACCGGCGTCGGCCAGCACCACCAGCCGGGCCGTATCGCGGCAGGCCTCGACGGCGGCGGCCAGACGCGGGAAGTTCTGAATGCGGGCGTGCATGTCGTTGGTCGACAGCACCACGAGGGTCGTTTCGCGGGGCGTGCAGGCGGCCGCAACGACCACGGACATGGCCAGCACCCCCTGGAGCAACTTTTTCATATTCACGACATTGTTTTTCATTTCGGAAAATCGATTGCCAAATGTACGAATTATTCCTATCTTTGGCTTCGATACAGCCAAATTTTTCCGATGAACGATACCATTCAGATCATCTGCGAAAACCTCGGCGGGAAGCTCTCCGTGGAGATGGGGACCCCGCTGCGGCAGATCGCCGGGCGGATCACGCCGGGGCCTCACCCTTTCCTGGCCGCCTTCGTCAACAACCGCATCAAGGAGCTCAGCTACCGGGTCTATACCCCCGTGACGGTCCGCTTCGTCGACATCACCTCGTTTGCCGGCATCCGCGTCTACCAGCGCACGGCGTGGTTCCTGCTGCAGAAGGCCGTCAAGGACCTCTACCCGGGCCGGCGGCTCCACATCCGCCATTCGATGGGCCAGAGCGGCTTCTACTGCGAAATCGAAGGGATCGACCGCTTCTCCCAGTCCGAAACCGACCGTCTGTGCGACCGCATGCGCGCGCTGGTCGAGCAGGACCTTCCGATCGAACGCCGCCGGATGCTCACCTCCGAGGTCCGGGCCCGCTACGCCGAGGAGGGCTTCGCGGACAAGATCGAACTGCTCGACACCCGTCCGCGCCTCTACAGCGACCTTTATACATTGGACGACACGGCGGGCTATTTCTACGGCTCGCTGGCCCCCTCGACGGGCTATCTTGACCTGTTCGACCTCGAACCCTGCTACAACGGCTTCTACCTGGCGCTCCCGCTGCGCACGGATCCCGACCGGCTGAACAAGAACGTCCAGCAGGAGAAGATGTTCTCGATCTTCCAGGAGTACCAGTCTTGGGTGACGCTGATGGGCGTCCCGACCATCGGGGCGGTCAACGCCCGTACGCTGGCCGGCGATGCCGGCGGCATGATCAAGATGGCCGAGGCGTTCCACGAGCGGAAGTTCGCCGACGTGGCCGACGCCATCCAGCGCGCCAACGCCGAGCGCGGCATCCGCATGGTGCTGATCTCGGGCCCCTCGTCGAGCGGCAAGACCACCTCGGCCAAGCGGCTCGGCATCCAGCTGGGCGTGCTGGGGCTGCGGCCCGTGATGATCTCGCTCGACGACTACTTCGTCGACCGCGAGAAGACCCCCCTCGACGAGAACGGCGAGTACGATTACGAAGCCCTCGAGGCGATCGACCTCGAGCTGTTCAACGACCACCTGCGGCGGCTGATGGCCGGCCAGAGCGTCGACATCCCGCGCTACGACTTCATCACCGGGCGCCGTACGCAGCACGGCACGCCGCTGACGCTCGACGAGCGGTCGATCCTCATCATCGAGGGGATCCACGGCCTGAATCCGCGGCTGACCCCCTCGATCCCCGACTCGAAGAAGTTCCGCATCTACATCTCGTGCTTCACGTCGGTGGCCATGGACAACCTCTCGCGCATCGCCACGACGGACAACCGCCTGCTGCGGCGTCTGACGCGCGACTACAAGCAGCGCGGAGCCGATGCCCTGCACACGCTTTCGCGCTGGGCCTCGGTGCGCCGCGGCGAGGAGCGGCACATCTTCCCCTATCAGGAGAATGCCGACGTGATGCTCAACTCGTCGTTGTTCTACGAGATCTCGGTGCTGCGCCCCTATGCGGAGAAGATCCTGCGCGAGGTGCCCGACACGGTGCCGGAGTTCGACGAGGCGCGGCGCATGCTCAAGTTCCTGGACAACTTCATTCCGATCCCCTCGGACGAGATCCCGCCGACGTCGATCCTGCGCGAATTCATCGGCGGCAGTTCGTTCACCTACTGACCGCAGGCCGGACAACCTCCTCCGCCCCTTCCGAATCCCCGCAAAAACGGGGATTCGGCGTTTTTCGCCCCGCCCGAAAAATAGCGGCGGAAAATTTGGGCGTCCGTTGCATTTGTCTTACCTTTGTATGATCCCGGGACGGGAGACCTGAAGAGGCCGCAACCGCCGCCCCCGGAACCGAATACGCAGACAACGCAAAAAAACAACATAACCCATAAACCTTTTATGTTCGACAAATTCTCCGGACGCCACATCGGCGTCAACAACGAAAAGGACCTCAAGGCGATGCTCGACGTGATCGGCGTGGGGTCGGTCGACGAACTGATCGCACAGGTCATTCCGCAATCCATCCGGCTCAAGAAGCCCCTGGCGCTGCCCGCCGAAGGGATGAGCGAGTACGAATTCGCCGCCCACATCCGCGAGCTGGCCGACCGCAACCGCACGCTGCGGTCGTTCATCGGCATGGGATGGTATCCGTGCGCCGTGCCGGCCGCCGTCTCGCGCAACGTCTTCGAGAACCCCGCGTGGTACACCTCCTATACCCCCTATCAGGCCGAGATCTCGCAGGGCCGCCTCGAGGCGCTGCTGAACTTCCAGACCGCCCTGATCTCGCTGACCGGCATGGAGATCGGCAACTGCTCGCTCCTGGACGAGGGCACGGCCACGGCCGAAGCCATGCTGATGATGTACGCCCTGCGTTCGCGCGAGGCCGTCAAGGAGGGACGCAACCAGCTCTTCGTCGACCGCAACCTCTTCCCGCAGACGCTCGACGTGCTGCTCACGCGCAGCGAACCCTTCGGCATCGAGCTGATCATCGACGAGTATGACGAATACGAATT
The DNA here is from genome assembly GCF_944320325.1 of Alistipes megaguti. Classification (NCBI taxonomy): domain Bacteria; kingdom Pseudomonadati; phylum Bacteroidota; class Bacteroidia; order Bacteroidales; family Rikenellaceae; genus Alistipes; species Alistipes megaguti. The sequence continues at coordinate 19,156 of NZ_CALUHA010000030.1, read as the reverse complement.
CACGGGCCGCGAGTTCGGCGCCATCGTCCAGTATCCGGCCGCCGACGGCACGGTGCGCGACTACGCCGACTTCACCGCCGCCGCCCACGCCAAGGGGGCACTCGTTACGGCCGTGGCCGATCCGCTGGCGCTGGCGCTGCTCAAGGCGCCGGGCGAATGGGGCGCCGACATCGCCGTGGGTTCGACCCAGCGTCTGGGTACGCCGATGGGCTTCGGAGGCCCGAGCGCCGGCTACATGACCACGCGCGAGGCCTTCAAGCGCAACATGCCGGGCCGCATCATCGGCGTCTCGGTCGACAGGCTGGGCAACAAGGCCCTGCGCATGGCCCTGCAGATGCGCGAACAGCACATCAAGCGCGAACGCGCCACGTCGAACATCTGCACCGCCTCGGCGCTGATGGCCTCGATGGTGGGCTTCTACTGCGTCTACAACGGCCCCGAGGGGCTGCTGCGCGCCGCCATGACGGCCCATCTCGCGGCCGCCACCGTGGCCCGCGCCCTCGAAGCGCTGGACTACAAGCTCTCTTCGAAGGAGTTCTTCGATACGCTGGAGGTCGAGGCCGAAGCCGCCGTCGTACAGTCGCTGGCCCTCGACAAGGGGATCAACTTCTTCTACCCTTCGGAGGAGCGCGTGCGCATGTCGTTCGACGAGGTGACCACCCCCGAGGAGGTCGAGACCGTCATCGGGATCTTCGCCGCCGCCAAGGGCAAGAAGACCAAGGCCGTGAAGGCTGTCACCGAAAGTTGCATTCCGGTGGCGCTGCGCCGTCAGTCGGCCTTCCTCCAGGAGCCGGTCTTCAACCGGTACCGCTCCGAAAGCGCCCTGATGCGCTACATCAAACGCCTCGAACTGAGAGACATCTCGCTGGCCAACTCGATGATCTCGCTCGGTTCGTGCACCATGAAGCTCAATGCCGCGGTGCTCATGCAGCCGCTCTCGCTGGCCGGCTTCCAGAACATGCACCCCTACGCTCCGGCCGACCAGGCCGAGGGCTATCTGACGATGATCGCCGAACTGGAGCACGATCTGGCCACGATCACCGGACTGGCCGCCTGCTCGCTGCAGCCCAATTCGGGTGCCGCCGGCGAGTACTCGGGACTGATGGTGATCCGCGCCTACCACCAGAGCCGCGGCCAGGGCTACCGCAACGTCGTGCTGATCCCCGCCTCGGCCCACGGCACGAATCCCGCATCGGCCGCCATGGCCGGCATGAAGATCGTCACGGTGGCCTGCGACGAGCGCGGCAACATCGACGTCGACGACCTGAAGGCCAAGGCCCGCGAGTGCAGCTCGGAGCTGTGCGCGCTGATGGTGACCTACCCCTCGACGCACGGCGTCTTCGAGAGCCGCATCCGCGAAATCGTCGACGCGGTGCACGACGCCGGCGGTCTGGTCTACATGGACGGCGCCAACATGAACGCCCAGGTGGGGCTGACCAACCCGGGCTACATCGGAGCCGACGTCTGCCACCTGAACCTCCACAAGACCTTCGCCATGCCGCACGGAGGCGGCGGCCCGGGTGTGGGCCCGATCTGCGTGGCCGAACCGCTGAAGGCCTTCCTCCCCACCCACCCGATCGTCGCCACGGGCGGCGAAGAGGGCATCACGGCCGTCGCTTCGGCACCGTGGGGCTCGGCCATGCTGCTGCCCATCACCTACGGATACATCAAGATGCTCGGCGCCGAGGGGCTGAAGCGGGTCACCGAAATGGCCATCGTCAACGCCAACTACATGTCGGCAGCCCTCAAGAAGGAGTTCCGCACCTACTACTCGGGTGAGACGGGGCGCGTGGGCCACGAGATGATCCTCGACCTGACCCACTTCAAGAAGGATTACGACATCGACTGCGGCGACATCGCCCACCGTCTGATGGACTACGGCTTCCACGCCCCGACCCTCTCGTTCCCGGTTCACGAGACGCTGATGGTCGAGCCCACGGAGTCGGAACCCAAGGAGGAGATGGACCGCTTCATGGAGGCGCTGGTGCAGATCAAGCGCGAATGCGAAGCCGCAGCGGCCGCCGGAGAGAAGAACAACGTGGTGACCAACGCCCCGCATACGGCCGTCGAACTGGCCGGCGAGTGGCCCCACCCCTACTCGCGCATGGAGGCCGCCTTCCCGCTCGAATGGGTCCGCACGGCCAAGTTCTTCCCCTACGTGTCGAAGATCGACAACGGTTACGGCGACCGCAACCTCTGCTGCCGCAACTGCGACTGATCCGGAGCCGGAGGGGGGGGGCTGCATGAGGGAGACGCCGAGAGCACAAGGGAGACGCTGAGAGAAGCACGGCTTCGAAACTGCGCACCCCATCCGAAATGCCTCATCCGAAAAAAGGGCGGCGAAGCGATTTGCCGTCCTTTTTCACGGAATTCGGCACGATGTTTTCAGGGAACCGTTTCCTGAAAATTTTGCCTGATAATTTGGCAACTCGCCCCGAAGTGCGTACCTTTGGGCGCTGCAAGCAACATCAGCACGCAAACATTCTAAAGACATAGAAAAATGAAAGTAGAACAGAACAAAATGGTCGCCGTAGACTACAAACTCACCGTCGACGGCAAAATCGCAGACCAGTCGCGCCCCGGACAGCCCCTGGAGTTCATCTTCGGTACGGGCATGCTGCTCCCCAAATTCGAGGAGGCCATCCTCGGCAAGGAGCCCGGCGACAAGGTTTCGTTCACGCTCGAGCCCAAGGATGGCTACGGTGAGGTGATCGAGGAGGCGATCGTCAATCTTCCCAAAAATATCTTCATGGTCGACGGCAAACTCGCCGAGGATATCCTCTTCGAGGGAAGCCAGGTGCCGATGAGCGACGCCCAAGGCAACCGCATGATGGGTACGGTCAAGGAGGTCGGCGACGAGCACGTGAAGATGGACTTCAACCACCCGATGGCCGGCAAGACGCTGAACTTCGAGGTGGAGGTGGTCTCGGTGCGCGACGTGACGCCCGAAGATCTGCAGGGCCACTGCTCGTGCGGATCGTGCGGCGGCGACCACGAATGCGGCGACGGCTGCTGCGACGACCACGACGGTCACTGCCACTGCCACTAATCCCTCGGAGGGGGGGGGCAGTCGGGGGGGGGAGGCCCGAAGACAGGTTCCTGCGTGACGCCCAAACGGACAGCGCGATGCCCAAGCAGGCGGAACGACACTAAAACGAACGGACCGACGTCAAACAGGCGGAGCGATGCCAAACGGATGGGACAACACCAAAGCAACAAGGCGATGTCCAACCGGGCGGAGCGACGCCAAGGCGACAGAACGACGCCAAACCGGACGAACCGGGCAAATTCCACCTCAACGAAAACACCTCCTCAACGGGGTAAGAGCCGGTCGACATCCGCCGATGCCGACAGTCCGATACGAAAAACCGGGGTTTCAATCCGGTTTTTTTTGTCGGGTGAGGGCGAGGAAGGAGACTCGACTGCCCTGGGGAACCACTGACCGTCATACTTTATAAGATGCACACCCTGAGCCAATATCTGATGACATTGTCCGATCCCGACGGGCTGACCCGCACGCTGGGAGAGGTGGAGGTGTGCCGCGATCCGTCGGGGAGAATGTGCTTCAGCGTCGGGAACTCGGCGGCCGTCTTCCGCATCCGCCACCAGGGAAGGATCCGCTCGCTGCGTTGTTACCTGCGGCCGCAGCGCCACCTGAGGGAAATCTACGGCGGGCGGCTGCTCGAACGGGAACTCTACCTCTACACGTCGCCCGACAGCGGCGTATGGGTCGACGTGGTGATCGGCGACTGGATCGAAGGCGAGGACCTGCACACGTCCATCGCCCGCGCCGCTACGGAGGGTGACACCCGGCGTCTCGGAGAGTTGGCCGAGGCATTCGACCGGCTGGCCGCCTCGATGGTGGCCGACGACCGGGCCCACGGCGATCTCAAACCCGAAAACATCCTGGTCGATGCGGAGGGACGGCTGCACGTGATCGACCTGGACGCCTCCTTTCTGCCCGGCATGAAAGGGGAGACAAGCCCCGAACTGGGAACGGCCGCCTATCAGCATCCGGCCCGCACGGCCGCGGACTTCAACGCTCGACTGGACGACTATCCGGCGGCGCTGATCTCCACGGCACTCCATGCACTGACCCTCGATCCGACGATGTGGAAGCGTTACGGGAAGGCGGATGCACTGCTCTACGATCCACGACGGGCTGCCACGGATCCGGCTTTGTGCGAGACGCTCGGGCTGTTCGAGACGCGGGGCATGGCCCTTGCCTACCGCATCGCCCAACTGCTGCGGGCTCCGCGGCCGGAGCTCCCCGACCTTTCGGCGCTGCTGGCCGAGGCGGTTCGGAGAGCCGACCGGGAGCGGTCCGAAGGGGTGAGAAACGAACGGATGCGAGCCGCAGAACAAAATCCAGAAACCGTAGGAGAGGTTCCGGAGTCGGGAAATCCACCGTCGGAAGAGGAGGATTCACTGCCGGAGTTGTATGCCGAGGGCGGCCGCTGGGGCTTCCGCACACGGGAGAGGGTGATCATTCCGCCGCTCTACGACAACGGATTCGACTTCACCGAGGGGCTGGCCGCCGTACTGCTGGGCCGCACGTGGCACTTCATCGACCCGCAGGGGCGCACCCGTCTGAGCTGCCGGGGGTGTCAGGCCGTCAAGCCCTTCCGCGAAGGCTGGGCCCGGATTCTGCGCGACGGCCGCTGGCGGAGAATCAACCGCGCAGGGCAGGAATTTGACATTTGACGGCAAATCGTTATATTTGTAGGTTGTAGGATACGGATTGCCTGCCGGAAGATCGCCATCCCCGAGACCGCCGGCGGCATGATGATTGAGAACCGAAAAGTTATGACTCCATTCAGAACGTTGACCGCCGAGCAGATCGCGTCGCTCGAAGCACTGGGTAATACGGCCGAAGATTGGTCGCAAGTCCGGGTTTCGGAGGATTTCCAGCCTTTCCAGCTGCAGCAGAGCCGCCTCGAAGGCGAGGTCCGCATCGGCTCCGAGGCCCGCATCATCCACTCCCGGGTGCGCAACTGCCAGATCGGCGAGGGATCCCTGATCGAGGATGTCACGGCGCTGGAGTGCCGCCACCGCTCGTCGTTCGGAAACGGCGTCGGCGTGGCCACGATGAACGAATGCGGCGGCCGCACGGTGCGGATCTTCGATACGATGTCGGCCCAAATGGCCTACGTCATGGCCCTCTACCGCCACCGTCCGCAGACCCTGGCCGCCCTGGAGCACATGATCGACCGCCGGGTCGAGGAGCGGCAGTCGGAGATCGGCCGCGTGGGACGCAACTGCCGCATCGTCGGAGCCCGCTTCCTGCGCGAGGTCTGCATCGGCGACGAGGTCCGCATCGACGGCGCCTCGCTGCTCGAAAACGCCACGCTCTGCGACGGTGTCGAGATCGGCGTCGATGTCAAGGCCTGCGATCTGATCGCCGCCGAAGGGGCCCGCATCGGAAACGGCTCGACCGTCGAACGCTGCTTCGTGGGCGAGAGCTGCATTCTCGACAAGGGCTTCACGGCAGCCGAATCGCTCTTCTTCGCCAATTCGCACTGCGAAAACGGCGAGGCCGCCTCGATCTTCGCCGGTCCCTACACCGTCTCGCACCACAAGTCGTCGCTGCTCATCGCCGGCATGTTCTCGTTCTTCAATGCCGGCAGCGGCTCGAACCAGAGCAACCACCTCTTCAAGAGCGGGGCCGTCCATCAGTCGGTCCACCTGCGGGGCTGCAAGTTCGCCTCGGGGGCCTACATCATGTCACCGGCCCTCGAAGGGGCCTTCACGATGGTCATGGGCCACCACTCCTACCACCACGACACGTCGGCCCTTCCCTACTCCTACCTGATCGAAAAGGAGGGGCGCAGCCATCTGATGCCGGGGGCCAACCTGGCCAGCTACGGCGCCGTGCGCGACATCGAGAAGTGGCCGGCACGCGACCGCCGCAAACTCAAACGCGACGTGATCGACTTCGACGAATACAACCCCTACGTCACGCAGGCGATGCTCGATGCGGTGAACATCCTCCACACGCTGCAGGAGCAGGACCCCGACGCCGAAGTCTACACCTACAACAAGACGCTGATCCGCGCCGCCTCGCTCCAGCGGGGGCTGAAACTCTACAACAAGGCCATCGTGGCGGCTCTCGGGTCGATGCTCGACCGCGGAGAGTCGAATCCCCGTCACAACGGCGCGGGACGCTGGATCGACGCCGCCGGACAATACATCACGCGGCAGGCCATGCGGGAGATTCTCGACGCCGTGGATCGCGGCGAACTCACCGATCCGACGGCCGTCGACAACCGCTTCCGGGTCTTCGACGTCCACTACGACGACTATGCCCACAGCTGGGCTCTGCAGGTCTATGCCTCGCTGCTGGGCCACACACCGACCGTCGGGGAGCTCAACGACGCCATCCAGGCCGGGCGCAACGCCCACGCCGCCCTGCGCGAGATGACCGACGCCGACCACCGGCGCGACTGTTCGCTCGACATGGCCGTCGGCTACGGCCTGGACTGCGACAACGAGGAGGACCGGCGCAGGGATTACTTCGCCGTGAGAGGTTTGAAATAGAGATAGCACGTAAAACCCATGTACACACAAAGCATCACACGCTCCCACCGCACGGCCTTCGTGCTGCTGATCGACGGTTCGGGATCCATGGCCGAGGAGATCGACGTCCACGGCCGGCGCATGACCAAGGCCGAAGCCGTGGCCTCGATCACCAACGGACTGCTGTTCGAACTGATCGAACGGGCCCGCCGCAACGACGGCGTGAGGGATTACTACGATATCGCCGTATGGAGCTATTCGGGCAACGACGAGGTCTACTCGCTGCTGCCCGACGGCGTCGAGATGATCTCCGTGGCGAAGCTCGCCGCCCTGCAGGTCCCCATGCGGCGCGAGGTCATCGAGTGCCGGATGCCCGACGGTTCGACGGCCCTGCGCGAGATTCCGGCTCCGGCATGGGTTGCACCCGAGGCTGCCGGGCAGACGCCGATGTATCAGGCGCTGGACCAGGCTGCGGAGCTGCTCGACGCCTGGTGCCGCCGTCCGGAGCATGCCGAGAGCTTCCCGCCCACGGTCTTCAACATCACCGACGGTGAGGCCACGGACTGCGACGACGAAGAGCTGCGCAGCGTGGCCGAACGGCTGCGCGGACTGCGCACGTGCGACGGCAACGTCCTGCTCGTCAACATCCACATCGCTCCGGGCGACTCGCAGCGGGCGGTCTTCTTCCCCTCGGAGGAGGAGGCCGGCTACCCGAACCGCTACGCGCGGCTGCTCTACGACTGCTCGAGCCCGATGCCCGAGGTCTTCAACGAGGCGATCCGCGATGCCAAGGGGCCCGGCGCCCTGCCTCCGTTCCGGGGCATGAGCTACAACGCCTCGGCCGAACAGCTGATCGCCATGCTCAACATCGGTTCCATCAGCGTCAAGATCGAATAGCACCATGACACCTACGATCCAAACTTTCATCCGGGCGCTGCTGACCCCCGACCTCTGCTTTTCGCACCTGACCGACGCCCGGGCCGTGCCCGGCCCCGAAGGACTGCCGCTGTTGATGCGCACGACGCGCTTCGCCGAGGCGCAGATCGACTGGCAGGGACACCGCTGGCTGGTGTCGATGCCCCTCTCGTCGTCGGCCATCCACTCGGTCGAGCGCACCGCCTCGCGCATCGGCCGCCTCAATTCGGAGTGGCTCTCGCCGTACCGGATCCTTCCGGGCGAGATGCGCTGGACAGGCCCCACGGGCGAGGAGCTCCGCTGCGATCTGGTGCTGGAGTACCTCCCGGAGGGAATCTCCTTCGAAGAGGCCCTGCGCCGCGAATCGACCGATCGCCTCCTCACGGCCCTCAATACCCTGCAGCAGGCGCTCCGCACGCTGGAGTTCGCCCACAACAACCTCCGGCCGCGGAATCTGCGCTGGGTCGGCGACCGCTTCATACCGCTGCGCTACCACGACGCCCGGTTCGGACACCCGGAGAACGACGAACCCTCGTTCGAGGATCTGCGCGCGGAGGTGCTCCGCCGTTCGGACCCGATGCAGGTCTCGGATGTCGAGATGCACTACAACCCGCTGCGCAGGCTCACCGGCCACCTCTGGACCAGCCAGTTGTCCGAAGGGCTGGTCTGCGTCGAAGACGAGAGCGGCTACGGCTTCGTGGATGCCGAAAACCGCGTGGTGATCCCCGCAACACTCCGCTGGGCCGGCGACTTCCACGAAGGCCGCGCCGAGGCCGAAACCGATACGGGCATGGGACTCATCGACCGGCAGGGACAATGGATCATCCCGCCCATCTACGAAATCATCGACTACGACCCGGTCGAAAGCAACGTCTTTGTCCGCAAGGAGGGGCTCTGGGCCGAATTCGACTATCTGGGACGCCGGCAGTCGGAGTTGGGCGAACGCTCGGCCCGCCCGTAACCCCAGGGGGGGGGCAGCCGGAAGCGCCGGATCCCGAAACTCCCGAACACACAACACAGGCAAAAGAATACGAACAATAAAAACAAGACACCATGGAAAACAACCAAACTGAAGAGGTAAAGGCCCTGATCATCGGAAGCGGCCCGGCCGGCTACACGGCCGCCATCTATCTGTCACGCGCCAACCTGGCACCGGTCCTCTACGAGGGCATCGAACCCGGCGGCCAGCTGACCACCACCACCGAAGTCGAGAACTTCCCGGGATTCCCCGAAGGGGTAGACGGCCCGCAGCTGATGGCAAACATGCGCCAGCAGGCCGAACGGCTGGGCACCGACCTGCGGTCGGGCAGCATCACGAAGGTCGACCTCTCGGAGCGTCCGTTCCGCGTCGAGATCGACGGCGAAAAGGAGATCCTGGCCCAGAGCCTCATCGTCTCGACAGGCGCCACGGCCAAATACCTCGGCCTGCCCTCCGAGACGAAATTCCGCGGACAGGGCGTCAGCGCCTGCGCCACGTGCGACGGATTCTTCTACCGCAAGAAGGATGTGGCCGTTGTCGGCGGCGGTGACACGGCCTGCGAGGAGGCCACCTACCTCGCCTCGCTCTGCCGCAAGGTCTACATGATCGTCCGCAAACCCTTCCTGCGGGCCTCGAAGGCGATGCAGGAGCGCGTCTTCCGCACCGAGAACATCGAGGTGCTCTTCGAGTACAACACCGCCGAGGTGCTGGGCGACGAGCAGGGCGTGACGGGGGCCCGTCTGGTGAAGACGGACGGTTCGGAGCGCACGATCGACATCGCGGGCTTCTTCCTGGCCATCGGCCACCACCCCAATACGGAGCTCTTCGCCGGACAGCTCGAACTGGACGAGGAGGGCTACATCCGCGTCGAGGGCAACACGTCGAAGACCTCGGTCGAGGGTGTCTTCGCCGCCGGCGACGTGAAGGATCCCCACTACCGTCAGGCCATCACCGCCGCCGGTTCGGGCTGCATCGCCGCCCTGGACTGCGAACGATTCCTGCTGCGGTGAGTTTCGCGGTAACCATACTGGGCTGCTCGTCGGCCAAGCCGACTCCGAACCGCCACCCCTCGGGACAGGCGGTGAACATCCACGAGCAATACTACCTGGTGGATGCCGGCGAGGGGACGCAGCAGCAGCTGATCCGTTACGGGATCAATCCGCTGAAGCTCCGCGCGGTATTCATCTCGCATCTGCACGGCGACCACGTCTACGGCATCTTCCCGCTGATCTCGACCCTGGGGCTCTACGGGCGGCGCACGCCGCTCGAGGTCTATGCCCCGGCGCCGTTCGGCGAGATGCTGGAGGCCGACCTGCGGCTGTTCGACGCCGACCTGCCCTACGAAGTGATCTGGCACCGGGTCGACACCACGAAGCACGCCCTGCTGATGGAGAACCGCACGGTGGAGGTGTGGAGCATCCCGCTGCGCCACCGGGTGCCGTGTGCCGGGGTGCTTTTCCGCGAGAAGGAGCCGCCGCTGAACGTCGACAAGTTCAAGATCGTGAAATACGGCCTCTCGATCGCCCAGATCACCGCCGCCAAGAGAGGGGAGGATGTCACGCTGGAGTCGGGCGAGGTGATCCCCAACGGCGAGTTGACCTACCGCCCCTACCGGGCCCGGTCGTACGCCTACCTCTCGGACACGAACTTCTCGGCCCGGGCCGCGGAGCTGTGCCGCGGGGTGGATCTGATGTATCACGAGGCGACCTACGCCGCCGCCGAGCAGCGTTCGGCCCGCGACCGCGGCCACTCGACGACGCTCGATGCAGCGAAGGCGGCGCTGAAGGCCGGGGCCCAACGGCTTATCATCGGGCACTACTCGTCACGCTACAAGGACGAAGGGGTGCTGGTCGAGGAGGCCCGGACGCTCTTCCCCGACACCTGGCCCGCCACCGAAGGGGTTACCTTCCGCATAGACAAAGAAGCATGACAAAAGCCGAAATCCAACTCGTCCGCTCGCTGGCCGACAAGCGCGGCCGCACGGAGCAGGGACTCTTTCTGGCCGAGGGCGAAAAGCTCATCGGCGAACTGCGCACGTCGCACCTGCGCGTGCGGCGGATCTACGCCCTCGAGGGGATCTTCGCGGGCGACGAGGTCGAGGTGGTCACGCCGCGCGAGATGGAGCGTCTCTCGCAACTGAAGACGCCGTCGAATTCGGTGGCCCTGGTCGAGATCCCCCGCTACCGGCTGCACCCCGAAGAGCTGCGCGAACGGCTGACGCTGGCCCTCGACGAGGTGCAGAACCCCGGCAATCTGGGGACCATCATCCGGCTGGCCGACTGGTTCGGCATCCGCGACATCCTCTGCTCGGAGGGGACAGCCGACTGCTTCAATCCGAAGGTCGTGCAGGCTACGATGGGGGCCATTCTGCGCGTGCGGGTCCACTACACGGATCTGGCCGCCGCGCTCACTGCGGCCGCACGCGACGGGGTACCCGTCTACGGCACCTTCCTCGAGGGGGAGAACCTTTACGAGAGCCGACTCTCGCCCGCGGGCATCGTCGTGATGGGCAACGAAGGCCGCGGAGTAACCCCCTCCGTGGCGCAATGCATTTCCCGAAAACTCTTCATCCCGCCCTGGCCCGCCGACCGACGCGGTTCGGAATCGCTCAACGTCGCCATGGCTACGGGCATCGTCTGCGCCGAATTCCGGCGCCGGACCGCCATGTACGGGGCGAAATGACCCCCGCACGGAGCGAATACGGCGAAAATCGCATTTTTTATCCCCCGCCGGAGCACGCCATATTCCGAAAATTTATACTTTTGTGAGTTGAAACAGTTGCATTTGGCCCCGGAACCTCCGATCGGAGGAGACACCCCGGAACCGGCAACCCGAAAAAGAGTTATGACCGAACCCAAATACAAGATAGGCATCACGCAGGGTGACCCCAACGGAATCGGCTGGGAGGTGATCATCAAGACACTCTCCGACCCCCGTATCACGGAGTTCTTCACCCCCGTTCTCTACGGATCGCCCCAGGCGGCTGCCGCATACCGAAATACCCTGACGGAGGTCGAACAGTTCGCCCCGACGACCGTCGCCTCGGCCGCCGAGGCCCGCCGCGGACGAATCAACCTCGTCGCCTGCGGCCAGATCGCCCAGGTCGAACCCGGGAAACCCACCCCTGAAGCCGGCCGTGCCGCCGTCGAGGCGCTGCGCACGGCCATGCGCGACCTGAAGGCCGGCGAACTCGACGCACTGGTCACCGCCCCCTTCGACAAGGAGACCGTCCAGAGCGACGACTTCCGCTTCACGGGACACACCGAATACCTCGCCGCGGAACTCGGAGGCGAGTCGATGATGATCATGTGCAGCGACGTGCTGCGCGTGGGGCTGGTCACCAAGCACATTCCCGTCTCGGAGATCGCCGCCCGCATCACCCGCGAAGAGATCCTCGCCGATCTGCGGATCTTCAACCGCTCGCTCATCGAGGACTTCGGCATCGTCCGGCCCCGTATCGCCGTGATGGCCCTCAACCCCCACGCCGGTGACGGCGGACTGCTGGGCCGCGAGGAGCAGGAGATCATCCACCCGGCCATCGTCGACGCCTTCCATGAGGGGATTCTCGCCTTCGGGCCCTTTGCCGCCGACGGGCTCTTCGCCGGCGGAGGCTATGCCAAATACGACGGCATCCTGGCCATGTATCACGACCAGGGGCTGGCACCCTTCAAGAGCCTCTCGCCCGACGGAGTGAACTTCACCGCCGGCCTGCAGGCCGTACGCACCTCGCCCGACCACGGCACGGCATTCGACATCGCCGGCAAGGACAAGGCAAACCCGCAGTCGATGCGCAACGCCATCTACACGGCCATCGACATCCTCCGCCACCGCGCCCAGTGGGCCGAGTGGAGTGCCAACCCCCTGCCCCGTGCCGAACGCGAAAAATCGGCCCGCGACGGCGCAAAGGAGACTCCGCAGAATGCCAAGGAGCCCAAAGAGTAACAGAAAAACAAAATAACGGACAAACCCGAAGTGTATTCCGTCTCGTAATTGTGGAAGCACCGAAGGCCCCGAAAATTTTAATAAAAACCTTTATGATCAAAATCACTTTCCCCGACGGTTCCGTACGCGAGTACGCCGAAGGGACAACTGCTTACCAGATCGCCGAGAGCATCAGCCCTCGTTTAGCTGCGGACTCGCTGGCGGCCTCGGTAAACGGCGCAACGGTTGACATGATGCGCCCGATCGACGCCGATGCCTCGATCAAATTCTACAAGTGGGACGACGCCGAAGGCAAGCACGCCTTCTGGCACACCTCGTCACACCTGCTGGCCGAAGCCCTCGAAGCCCTCTATCCGGGCATCAAGTTCGGTATCGGCCCCGCCATCGACAACGGCTTCTACTACGACGTCGATTCGCCGACGCCCATCACCGAAGCCGATCTGCCGGCCATCGAAAACAAAATGGTGGAACTGGCCCGCAACAAGGAGCCGCTCGTTCGCCGCGAGGTTCCCAAGGCCGAAGCCCTCGAGACCTTCACCCGGAAGGGCGACCAGTACAAGGTCGAACTCATCTCGGATCTGCAGGACGGTACCATCTCCTTCTATACCAACGGCGCCTTCACGGACCTCTGCCGCGGTCCCCACATTCCCAATACGGGATACATCAAGGCCATCAAGCTGACCTCCGTGGCCGGAGCCTACTGGCGCGGCAACGAGAAGAACAAGATGCTGACGCGTATCTACGGCATCTCGTTCCCCAAGAAGTCGATGCTCGACGACTACCTCAAGATGATGGAGGAGGCCAAAAAGCGCGACCACCGCAAGCTGGGCAAGGAGCTCGAACTCTTCACCTTCTCGCAGCGCGTCGGCCCGGGACTCCCTCTGTGGCTGCCCAAAGGCGCCGCCCTGCGCGACCGTCTGGAGCAGTTCCTGCGCAACGTCCAGAAGCAGTACGGATACCAGCAGGTCATCACCCCGCACATCGGCAACAAGGAGCTCTACGTCACCTCGGGCCACTACGCCAAGTACGGCAAGGACTCGTTCCAGCCGATCCACACCCCGATCGAGGGCGAGGAGTACCTGCTCAAGCCGATGAACTGCCCGCACCACTGCGAGATCTACCGCTCGAAGCCCCGTTCGTACAAGGAGCTGCCGGTGCGTCTGGCCGAGTTCGGCACGGTCTACCGCTACGAGCAGTCGGGCGAGCTCCACGGACTGACGCGCGTGCGCGGCTTCACGCAGGACGATGCCCACATCTTCGTGCGTCCGGACCAGCTGCTCGAGGAGTTCGAGCGCGTGATCGACATCGTGCTCTACATCTTCAAGACGCTGAAGTTCGACAGCTACACGGCACAGATTTCGCTGCGTGACCCCAACAACAGGGAGAAGTACATCGGCTCGGACGAGAACTGGGAGAAGGCCGAGTCGGCGATCATGCAGGCCGCCAAGGAGAAGGGCCTCACGACCGTCGTCGAGTACGGCGAGGCGGCCTTCTACGGCCCGAAGCTGGACTTCATGGTCAAGGACGCCATCGGCCGCAAGTGGCAGCTGGGCACCATCCAGGTGGACTACAACCTGCCCGAGCGCTTCGACCTCACCTACAAGGGCGCTGACGACAAGCTCCACCGCCCGATCATGATTCACCGCGCGCCGTTCGGCTCGATGGAGCGCTTCGTGGCCGTGCTGCTCGAGCACACGGGAGGCAAGTTCCCGCTGTGGCTCTCGCCCCAGCAGGTCGTCGTGCTCCCCATCTCGGAGAAGTTCAACGACTACGCCCACAAGGTGTCGGACTACCTCAACGGCTTCGACGTGCGCAGCGAGGTGGATGACCGCAACGAGAAGATCGGCCGCAAGATCCGCGACAACGAGCTCAAGCGCATCCCCTACCTGCTGATCGTCGGCGAGAAGGAGGAGGCCGAGAACCTCGTGTCGGTCCGCGCACAGGGCGAGGGCGACAAGGGCCAGATGACGACGGAGGCCTTCCGCGACCTGATCCTCGGACTGGTCAAGCAGGAGGTCGAAGCCAACCGGCTGAAGGGTCCCGCAAGCAGGTAACCAACCGCATGCCGCCACCGAAGGGAGCCTCTTCGTCCGCGAAGAGGCTCCGGCGGATGGCGGAAAGGCAAAGAAAAAATAATAACCACTTAACACACAACAACTATCGCAGCACCGAAACCATTCCCGCCGAGGCCGTTCAACCCCGGGAATAACCGGCCGAAACCCGCAGCCGGCACCAACAACCGCACAGGCCACCGGCCGCCCGAAAAGGAGAACCCGCACCGCATCAACGAGCAGATCACGGCTCCCGAGGTGCGCGTCGTGGGCGACAACATCCCCGAGACGAAGGTCATGCCGATCCGCGAGGCCCTGCGTCTGGCCGACGAAATGGAGCTCGACCTGGTCGAGATCTCGCCGAAGGCCGATCCGCCCGTCTGCCGCATCATCGACTACCAGAAGTTCCTCTATCAGCAGAAGAAGAAGGCCAAGGAGCTGAAGGCCAACCAGGCGAAGGTCACCGTGAAGGAGATCCGTTTCGGACCCCAGACCGACGACCACGACTACAACTTCAAGCTCAAGCACGCCATGAACTTCCTGAAGGAGGGGTCGAAGGTCAAGGCCTACGTCTTCTTCCGCGGACGTTCGATCGTCTTCAAGGAGCAGGGCGAAATCCTGCTGCTGCGCTTCGCCACCGATCTGGAGGATATCGCCAAGGTGGAGATGATGCCCAAGCTCGACGGCAAGAAGATGAACATGATGCTTGCACCCAAGTCGAAAAAGTAGTGCGCTGCACCGGATGACGCCTCCATGCCCGACGAAAAGCGGGTTCGGGACGGATCGACCCGGATTGTATGAAGAAGGGACAACCCCCGGAGGAAGATTCCTCCGGGGGTTGTCGTTTGTCGATTTTTGTGTACCTTTGCATTGATGATCTCCACCGACGACATATTCCTCCTCGCGGAGGGCGACAAGGCCGCCTTCGAAACCGCGGCACTGGAGCTGTTCCGCTTCCAGGCCGAAGCATGCCCGCCCTATCGCGAATACCTCGACCGCATCGGCGTCCGACGGGAAGCGGTCGCCTCGCTGCGGCAGATTCCGTTCCTGCCCATCGAGCTCTTCAAGAGCCACAAGGTCTACTGCTGTGCGGAACCGCCCGAGGCGGTCTTCACCTCGTCGGCCACCACGGGCATGATCCCGTCGCGCCATCCGATGCGCTCGCTGACCCTCTACGAGCAGGCATTCCGCGGGGCATTCCGCGCGTTCTACGGCGATCCGTCGCGATGGAGTCTCTACGCCCTGCTGCCGAACTACCTGCGCCGCAAAGGGTCGTCGCTGGTCTACATGGCCGACCGGCTGATCGCCGACTGCGGGTCGGGAGGCTTCTACCTGGACGATTACGACGCGCTGCTGCGCGACATGGCCCGGGATCCAAAGCCGAAGATCCTGCTCGGCGTGAGTTACGCGCTGTGGGATCTGGCCGAACGCTACGCCCCGAAGCTGAACAACACCATCGTCATGGAGACCGGCGGCATGAAGGGCTATCGCGAGGAGATTCCCAAGGAGGAGTTCCACCGCATTCTGTGCGACGCCTTCGGCGTGGAGGCCATCCACTCGGAGTACGGCATGGCGGAGCTCACCTCGCAGGCCTACTCACAGGGCGGGAACCGGTTCCGCTGCCCGGCGTGGATGCGGGCCGTGTGCCGCGACGTAAACGATCCCTTCGAGGGGTTGCCCGCGGGCCAGCGCGGCGGGCTGAACATCATCGACCTGTCCAACCGCTGGTCGTGCGCCTTCATCCAGACGCAGGATGTCGGACACGTCGACACCGACGGTTCGTTCGTCGTCGAGGGACGGGTCGACCACGCCGAGATCCGCGGCTGCAACCTGCTGGTCCAATAAGAGGGAGCCGTCGGGATCGCGCCGTCAAACACCGCATCGACAAAAAGATTCATACGCATGAAAACCGTTGCATTCGTACCCATCCGGCTCAACAGCCAGCGCGTGGCGGGAAAAAACCTCCGCCCGTTGAGCGGTTCGCCGCTGATGTGCCACATTCTGCGAACCCTGACGCAGGTCGAAGGAATCGACGAAGTCTACGTCTACTGCAGCGACGAAAGCATCCGCCCGCTGTTGCCCGACGGGGTGCGGTTCCTGCGCCGCGACACCTCGCTGGACCGCGACACAACGCTCGGACGCGAGATCTACGACGCCTTCACCGCCGAGGTCGAGGCAGATCTCTACGTCCTGGCCCACGCCACGTCGCCCTTCATCCGGCCGGCAACGATCGCCGAAGCGCTCGCAAAGGTAAAGTCGGGCGAGTACGATTCATCGTTCAGCGCCGAGCGGATCCAGACCTTCGCCTGGTACGAGGGGCGGCCGCTCAACTACCGCCTCGACAACATCCCCCGCACGCAGACCATCGAACCCGTCTACATCGAGACGAGCGCCTTTTTCATCTTCTCGCGGGAGTTGTGGTGCGGCCGCGGACAGCGCATCGGCGACCGCCCCTGGATGGCTGTCGTCGACCGCATCGAAGGGCTCGACATCGACTATCCCGAGGATTTCGCCATGGCGGAGATCATTGCCGCCAGCCGCAACCTGCCGCAGTAGGTGCGGAAAGAGGGGCACCCGACTGCGTAAATGAACGATCCGGAGCGGAGATCCCGCTTCGGATCGTTTGCATAACAGGGCGCCTTGCCGGAACCGACCACATGGAGCAACCGATCGGCGAACCGGACAGTCCGGATGAAACCGGGCGGTCGGAACGGTCGGGGCGGTCAGTCGAGCGGATCGCGCTCGTAGGCGTCGATCAGCGAGCCGCGCGTGCGATTGACAATCCGCGCCCCGAGCCACGCGGCATAGTCGCGCAGGATCTCGTGCCCGCGGAAGAGTTCGGCCACCTCCGAGAGGTAGAGCGCCATCGTATAGGGGCGCGGAGGAACCTTCTGGAAAATCGGCTTCGGGGCGACGGGCGTCGTGTCGTAGTAGTGGCTGTCGATGCGGCAGAGGCGGTTCTCATCGTCGACCATGAGGCCGTCGAGCAGCGTATGGTCCACACCGTAAAGCTCCACCGTGCGGTAGTCCAACAGCAGGGCAATGTATTCGCACACCTGGACCACCGTGCCGAAGTTGGCACTCCCCAGTCCGCGGCGGAAGAGCCGGCGGCGCAGCGACGGGAAGCCGTTGTAGAGCTGCGTGTGGAAGGGGATGATGCGGATCCGGGGATTGGGCAGCACGGCCCGATAATCGAAATGTTCGGGGTTGTAGTACTGCACGTAGAGGTGCATGGACCACGTGACCCGGGCGTTGAGCGTGCGGTAGAGTTCGTCGACCCGTTCGCGCTGGGCGCTCCGGCGGAAGAACATCGGGTCCGACAGCACATAGTAGGCCGGGCGCAGTTGGTCAAACCGCTCATCGAGGGCGAAGAAGTTGACCGCCATAAAGTCGCGCTCCCGGGCCGCCCCGCTTTCGAGCAGCCGGGGCAGTTCGCGCCCCAGCGAGGGACCGTTGCCGAGGATGGCCGCAACGGGACGCGGACGGCCGACCGTACCGGCCCGCCCGACGTAGTTGCGGAAATTCTCCTTCCAGGCCATGACGGCCAGATAGAAGACCGTTTCGTAGAGATTGCGCACGAAACGGTCGACTTTTTCGAATGCGGTCATACCCCCTGATTTTCTTGCAAAAGTAGCAAAAGATCGGTATCTTCGCAAAAATTCACCCCGCAGCCATGCCGAAAACCACCTTCACGGTCGTCATTCCCCTCTACAACAAGGAGCGCGAAATCGAAGCCACACTCCGCTCGGTGCTGGCACAGAATCGTCAGCCCGAGGAGATCGTGGTCGTCGACGACGGCTCAACCGACCGCAGCGCCGAGGTGGTGCGCCGTATCGGATCGCCGCTCGTGCGGCTTATCCAACAGCCCAACGCCGGCGTCAGCGCCGCCCGCAACCGCGGCATCGCCGAAGCCCGCAGCTCGCACATCGCCCTGCTGGACGGCGACGACGGCTGGGAGCCCGGCTATCTGGCCGCCATGGAGCGTCTGATCGACGACTACCCCGACTGCGGACTCTACTGCGCGGGGTTTACGATCGAGAGCCACGACGGTACCTTCCCCGCCCCGGGGCTCGACCGCCGGGGGGTGGTCGACAACTTCTTCCGCGACTCGGCCCACCGCTACATCGCCATCCCCTCGGCCAGCTGCATTCCCCGCCGGGTTTTCGACACCATAGGGGGATTCCCCGTGGGGATGAAGATCGCCGAGGACCTCTATCTCTGGATCGAAATCGCCCGCCGCTATCGGGTCTGCTACACCCCCGAACGGCTGGTCCGCTATTCACGCATCGCACAAAATCGATCGGCTTCGGGCTACACCCCCGAACGGACCGACTTCTCGTTCGAAAAGCTCTATAACCCCGATGCTCCCGAGGAGGAGCGCGAATTCATTGCCCGGGCGGCGCTGGGCAAGGCGCTGGTATTGAGTGTCAAGGGGGACACCGAAGCAGCGGCCCGCGCGGCGCGTTTCTTCGCCTGGAGTCGCGTCTACCGCCGTACGCTGCACAAGGTGCGGCTGCTGAACCGGCTGCCCGTCGCCTGGCGCTGGCCGCTGCTCAACGCCTACAACGCCGCAGCGTGGCGTCTGGCCCGGAAAGGATTATGAAAAATATCATTCGATAACCATGAAAACACTGCTGAAAACACTGCTGACGGTACTCCTGCTGTATGGCGCCACGGGCGCCACGGGCGTCACGGCCCAGGAGACCCGCACCGAAACCCTCCGTTCCGGCGGAGTCGAGCGAACCTATCGCCT
>NZ_CALUHA010000029.1:0-33681 GCF_944320325.1 Alistipes megaguti | reverse complement strand
GACCTCGACATGCTCATGGCCGACATCCTGCGCCGCACCTCGAAGAAGGTGATTCTGGTCTGCAACAAGGTCGACACCAACGATCTGATATTCAGTTCGAACGAATTCTACGCCCTCGGTCTGGGCGACCCCTACTGCATCAGTTCGATGTCCGGAAGCGGTACGGGAGACCTGATGGATGCCATCCTCGCAGCGCTGCCCGCCGACGCTACCTCCGACGAGGAGGACGATCTGCCCCACATCACCATCGTCGGACGCCCCAACGTCGGGAAATCCTCGCTGACGAATGCCCTGCTCGGCCAGGAGCGCAACATCGTCACCTCGATCGCCGGCACCACACGCGACTCGATCCGCACCCGTTACAACAAGTACGGCATGGACTTCTACCTCGTCGACACGGCCGGCATGCGCAAGAAGGGCAAGACGATGGAGGATCTGGAGTTCTACTCCGTGATGCGGTCGATCCGCGCCATCGAGAGCTCCGACGTCTGCATCCTGATGCTCGATGCCCAGCAGGGATTGGAATCGCAGGACCTGAACATCCACAACCTGATCGTCCGCAACCGTAAGGGGTGCGTCATCGTGGTCAACAAGTGGGACCTGATCGAAAAGGACAACAACACGATGAAGGAGTGGACCGAGTTCCTCAAGAAGAAGCTCGCGCCGTTCAACGACATTCCGATCATCTTCACCTCGGTCATCAACAAGCAGCGGATCCTCGAGGTGCTGCAGACGGCCATCCGCGTCTACCAGTCGCGCAAACGCCGCATCGCCACCTCCGAGCTGAACGACTTCCTGCTGCCGCTCATCGAGAACTATCCGCCTCCCGCAACCAAAGGCAAATATATCAAGATCAAGTACGTGACGCAGCTTCCGACGCCGACGCCGCAGTTCGCCTTTTTCGTCAACCTGCCGCAGTACATCAAGGAGCCCTATCGTCGTTTCCTGGAGAACAACATCCGCGACCACTGGGATTTTTCGGGCGTCCCGATGCAAATCTATTTCAGGCAGAAGTAGCAGGACGTTAGCAAATCCGCCCCTCTCACGCCCGAAAAATCCAGGTGAGACAATCCCCCTAAATCCCCCTTTGGAAAGGGGGACTTTATTATACGGGCGTCTCGATACAGATCTATTTCAGGCAAAAGTAAACGCGACTCCGGGCAAACGGAAGTACAGCGACCGTCTCCGCACTGCTCACGCCTGTTGCCCGCCGCCTGCGGCGTCGTCTACAGGTCTGACCCTCCCCTAAATCCCCTCCTCGGAGGGGACTTTTCGTGATTGCAAATTAGCAACGCGACTCCGGGAGTAAACGCGGCTCCGGGCAAACAGAAGCTCGGCAACCGCATCCGCTCCATCCTCACCCGTTGACCGCCGCCTGCGGCACCGATTTACCCCCTCTCCAAGAGCGCAAAAGCAAGGCGGGAACCGGGTATCAACATCCCGGCTCCCGCCTCACTCGATCAACTAACGCTCGCTACCGGGCGATCACCTCGAAAATCTCAACATCTCCCGTCACGCGGAGAGTCGCAGTCCCCTTCGCAACGGCAAACCGGAAGAAAGAGTTCCCGGTCTCGTCCCGTTTCAACACTTCGCCGTCGGCCGACAACTGTTCGATCCGCACGGGGGCATCCAATCCTCCCATCAGCAGCGTATATTGTTCCGTACCGGGCCGAACGGACAACTCCAGCGTCCCGGAGAGGGGCAGCGACGTATCCAAACGTTCGTCGAATGCATACGGAAGCCGGGACTCATCCCCGGCGTCGGGGCCCGACAGCCGGGCAGAAAGCCGATCCGCATGCAGCGGATTGATCTCGAACGAGCGGATGGCCACATGGTTCGTCCGTTTCGAATCCAGACACCGCAGCCGTACATACCGGGCCTCGACCGGGCTGCCCGTCCAACGGACCACATATTGTTTGTCGAGTTCGTCGAGCAGCGGAGACCACTGCCGCCCGTCAACCGAGTACTCCAGCACGGCATGGTCGAAATAGTCGACATCCTTCGTCGAGTTGCGTCCTTGCAGGACCAGGACCTCGCCGACGCCATGCACGCCTCCCAGATCAACGCCGATCCAATCGCCCGGTTTCTGGGAGATACCCGACGTGTAGTAGGTCGTCGAGTCGTTGTCGAACATCTGACGGGTCTGCAGCGTATGCGCACTGGCAAACGAACCGATCCCACGCAACGTCATCGGCTTCCGGCCCAGCATGCGTTCCATCCAACCATATCCCATGTCGTCCATCGCCTGCTGATAGAAGGGCTGCAGCTTCATCGTTCCCGAGCGGTGTGCCTCGTAGCTGCGGCGCTCGGCAGCGCTCATCAGGTTGGCCTCATACTGCGGCCAGAACGCGGCATCATCCGCTCCGGCTCGGAAGGCCTCCATCAGATCCAGTGCCCGAAGTCCGCGGGCACCCAGCCGGGCAAACTCCTCAAGCCACGGACGCAACTCCCCGAGCAGGGCCCGATTCGTGCACCGGGCCTCGAGGATTGCCGGAGCCTGCTCCACCCGCTCGAACTCCGCACGAAGGGCCGCGGCTGCCGGGGCCGTCCATTCATCGAGCCGGAACGTGCGGGTCTCCCACGATTCATCACGGCGGTAGCCGCTCTCCGTATCGGCCGAGTGGATGGCAAAGGTGCGGTAGGCCTCGCGGGCCTCGGGAATCAGTTCGCCCAGACCCCGCTCCCAGTTGTCCAGGGCATTGTACGCTTCGACGTTCCACGCATAGTCCGCCACGCCGTACAACGCCAGTTTCGAAGCCTCGCCGTGCTCCATCGGGTTGCTCGCAATGCCGCACACCTGCTGTGCCGTCAGCGTCGTGTCGAGCCCGTAGACCGGGCCCTGCAGCATGATATGCCGCGCGTAATCCGTCACGGGATAGTTCCACCAGAAGTAGGCAGGGCGGCAAATACGGCTGTCAACCCACTCGAGCGTCTCGGGCGTCAGATCGCTGCAGACCACGTCGCCCGTCCAGAAGACCCGGACCGACGGATCGAGCTTCCGACCGTAGATCGACAGACTCCCCTGCGGCGTAGGATTGGCCCACAGCCGCGAATAGTCCGTCGGGCAGACCACCAGCGGAGCCACGTCGCCCTTCGCCCGGACGAACTCCTCCGTCAGGCGGTTGAGCAGCGCAACCTGCCGCTCCGGATCGGTTCCCTCGCCCGAGATGTCGTCGAAGAAGATGGCAAACGATCGGACTCCCAGTTCATACATCCGCTCGAACTTGCCGACCAGATTCCGGTAATCCTCCTCGTTCCAGCGGATATCCTGTCCCGGATGGATCGCCCAGACGAAGTCGACCCGATTGCGGCGGCAGGCATCGACCAGTTCGCGGATCTGCATCGCCTCCTGCTCGGGATAGGGCTTCCGCCAGTTGGGGCAGCTGTGGTAGGGGTCGTCCTTCGGACCATAGATATAGGTATTCAGCTTGAAGCGTCCGTAGAAGTCGATCAGCGACATCCGCACCTCGTGCGACCAGGGCGTACCGTAGAAGCCCTCGACCACGCCGCGGCTCGGAAGATCGGGATAGTCGTTCACCGTCACATGGGGAATGCGCCCGCCCGCCGAGGCGGGGCTGGCAATCAGTTGCCGAAGCGTCTGCAAACCGTAGAAGGCGCCGCACTCGTCGTAGCCCGTGATCGTAACGCCGCGGGCATCCACCGTCAGCCGATAGGCCCCCGATACGGGTTTGACCCCCTGACGTGCGGCCCGTTTGGCCCCGAAAAGGATCTCAAGACGGGGTCCCTTGTCCGCAAGCTTTACGAAATCGACATCCTCCGCAAAGCAACCTGCGGGATCCTTCAGGCAGAGGCCCCGCGAGATGTCGAGCCGTTGCGTGGAATCAATCCCCATCTGTTGCGGCGTGGGGTTGATGACAATGCCGCCGTGGTCCAGCCGGCAACCCGGAACGGGTGCAACAGTCTGGATTTCGGATCGTTGTGCCGAAAGGTCGAAGTCGGGTTCCTGGGCCGAAAGGGTTCCGCCCAGCAGCAGGGCCGAAAAGGCAACTGTGGAAAAACATTTTTTTAAGGTACTCATAAGTCGGGTTGGAAAGATTTTACAGGGTATGGCGCGTCAGAAAGCGGCGTGTCAACCACCTCCGGACGGGTTCGTCGTAGAGTTTCAGCGCCGCCCAGGCCAGCACGATCACGCCCGCATAGAGGCCGGCCGCCACGGGCCATGCCTCGGCAAAGGGGATCTTCTCCCCCTCCCAAAGCCACGCATAGAAGAGATACATGAAGGGATAGTGGATCACATAGACCGGATAGGAGATGTCGCCCAGAAAGCGGCACACGCGCGAGGTCGCCGGATCGGTCGCCCGGCCCGAGGCCCCGAGCCACACCAGCAGCGGGAATACCACCACCACGCACAGCGCATCGTAAAGGCCGTTCCAGGTCGGATTCGATCCGTCGCCGACATACGGAACGACAAGCAGCAGGATCACGATCAGACTGCAGAGCCAGAAGGCCCCGCGGACGGCCACGGGACGAAAGATCCGCGACAGCAGCAGCCCCATCGGAAAGGCAAACAACAGACGCAGCAGGCCGCCCGGCAGGTTGTTGCCCGCCAGCGACCACCCCACGCCCAGATGGCCGAATCCCGAACCGTTGCCCAAGGCAAAAGCGGCCAGTCCGGCCCCCGCCAGAGCGACGAAACCCGCCAGCCAACGGGTCGGCAGTCGGCGCAGAAAGAGCGCATAGAGCAGATTGCCGATGTATTCGAAGAAGAGTGACCACGTAGGACCGTTGAGCGGATACATCTCCGCGTTGCCCCGCACCTCGGGCGTCGAGCCCGGAAGCGCCGGGATCAGAAAGAGGTGCAGCAACAGCGCGAGCATCACCGCCGAGAGGGCCACCTGCGTGCCGTCCCACATGACGCGCCCCTGCAGGCAGAAGGTCACGGCTCCCAGCACCGCCCCCAGCACCACCATCGGATGCAGGCGAATCAGTCGCCGTTTGATGAAACTGCCGAGCGTAAGGCTCCGGCGCCGCCAGCGGTCGTCGTAGGCGTAACCCACCACAAACCCCGAAAGGATGAAGAAAAAGTCGACGGCCAGATAACCGTGGTTGAAACACTGGTCGACGGGACTCGTCGCAAAACCCTCGAAGACGTGATACCAGATGACGACCAACGCCGCCACGCCGCGCAATCCGTCGAGCAGTTCGTAGTGAGGTTTAGAATCCGCAAAGGTCGCAGAGGTCCGGTTTTGCATGGGTAGGAGGTTCAAGGTTCATCAATCAATTCCGGTGGAGGCTTATTCGCCGCTCGGCGTGCTGCCGCTTGCCGGTGTCGGAGTCCCTTCGCCCGAGGCATTGCCCCGGCGGTGGCGGCGTCCGCCGCGGTGACGCCGCTTGCGCGGCTTGTCGCCCGTTGCTGCAGGCGCAGCAACGGCCGCAGGGGCCGGACTCTGCGAAGCTGCACCCGCCGTCGGGCGGGGAGTCTCGGCGGCCGGCTGTGCGTCGCGCGGCGCCGAATTCGTGCCGCGGGGTTTGTCGCGCAGACGGTCACGCCGTCCGCGGCCGTGACCCCGGCCGTCGCCGCCCTTGCTGCGGCTGCGGCCTCCGCGGCCACCCCGCTTGCGGGCCTCCTCGGGCTCGTATTTCGGGCCCTCGCCCACGCTGGCCGGAAGCTCCGCCTTGCGGATATCCCGCTCGATGAACTTCTCGATCTGGTGGAACTTGCCCTGCTCCTCCTCGTTGACAAACGTAATGGCGCTGCCCGTCGCCGCGGCACGCGCCGTACGGCCGATGCGGTGGATGTAGTCCTCCGGATCGTGCGGCACGTCGTAGTTGATCACCAGTCCGATATCCTCGATGTCGATACCGCGCGCCACGATGTCCGTGGCCACCAGAATCTTCACCTTGTTGTTCTTGAAGTTGAGCATCACCTCCTCGCGCTGCGACTGGTCCAGATCCGAGTGCATCGCCGCCACGTCGAGCTTCATCCGCTTGAGCGTGTGGGCCAGCTCCTTAACCTTCAATTTCGACGACGAGAAGATGATCGTCTTCGACTCCGAAGGCTGTGCAAAAAGTTCGCGGATCAGCCCCAGTTTCTGGCTCTCGTAGCAGATGTAGGCCGACTGGTCGATCGCCTCGTTGGGTTTCGAGATGGCGATGCTCACCTCCACGGGATCGTGCAGGATCGTCTTGGCCAGCTGGCGGATCTTCGGAGGAAGCGTCGCCGAGAACATGATCGTCTGCCGCTTCTCGGGCAGGTAGGAGATGATCTTCATGATGTCGTCGCTGAAGCCCATGTCCAGCATGCGGTCCGCCTCGTCGAGGATCAGGTACTCGACGTGCGAAAGGTCCACGTGGCTGTTCTGCAGGTGGGAGATCATGCGCCCCGGCGTGGCGATCACCACGTCCGATCCGTTCAGCATGCCGTTCTTCTGCAGGTCCCAGCCCTTGCCGTCACCACCGCCGTAGACAACCGTCGTCGAGATCGGCGCATAATACGAAAAACCCTGGAACTGCTGGTCGATCTGCAACGCCAACTCGCGCGTCGGCACGATGATCAGCGACTTCACCACGTTCTCCGCGTTGCCCTCGAGCAGCAGCCGGTTCAGCAGCGGAAGCGTATAGGCCGCCGTCTTGCCCGTGCCGGTCTGGGCGCAGCCGATCAGGTCGTGACCCTCGAGGATCACCGGAATGGTCTGCTCCTGAACGGGAGTCATCTCCTGAAAATTCATATCGTCGAGACCGTCGAGAATCTCATCCTCCAGGTCCAATTCGTCAAATCGCATAATTTCGTATCTCTCTTAAATTCATCTATATCTGCGCGCCGACGTGTCGGTCCATCTCTTCTGCGGCGCTCTGTTTTCCTGTTTCATGGCATGGCAGCCCTTCGACCGCCGTGCGGCCCGGTCGGCTACAGCGCCTCGCCGAAGAGCGTGGCGGCCGTACAGCCCGTGATGCGCACCCGCACGTATTCGCCCACACGGTGGTCGCCCCGATCGAAGACCACCACCTTGTTCTGCGACGTACGGCCCGACAACTGGTTCGGGTTGCGCTTCGACTCGCCCTCGACCAGCACCTCGAACTCACGGCCCACATCGCGGCGGTAGCTCTCGAGCCCCAGCTCGTTCTGCAGCGCGATGATCTCCTGCAGGCGCCGCGACTTCACCTCCTCGGGCACGTCGTCGCCCAGGTGTTTCTGGGCAAAGGTCCCCGGACGTTCCGAATATTTGAACATGTAGGCAAAGTCGTAACCCACTTCGCGCATGAGCGAGAGCGTCTGCCGGTGCTCCTCCTCGGTTTCACCCGAGAAGCCGGCAATCAGGTCCGTCGTAATCGAGCAGTCGGGCATATAGCGCCGGATGGCCGCAATGCGGTCGAGGTACCACTCGCGCGTATACTTGCGGTTCATGCGTTCGAGCATAGAGGTGGCGCCCGACTGCGCCGGCAGGTGGATCGAGCGGCAGATGTTGGGCATCGAAGCCATGGTTTCGAGCAGGCGGTCGCTCATGTCCTTGGGGTGCGACGTGGCAAAGCGCACGCGCAGCAGCGGCGAAATCAAGGCCACACGCCGCAGCAGTTCCGGAAAATCGACATCGCCCGCGCGGTACGAATTGACGTTCTGGCCCAGAAGGGTCACCTCGCGGTAGCCGTTCTCGAAGAGGCTCCGGGCCTCGGCCACGATCGTCTCGGCGTCACGGCTCCGCTCGCGTCCCCGCGTATAGGGGACCACGCAGTAGGAGCAGAAGTTGTTGCAGCCGCGCATGATCGCCACGAAGGCGCTCACGCCGTTGCGGTCCAACCGCACGGGGGCAATTTCGGCGTAGGTCTCCTCCGTGGAGAGGAGCACGTTGACCCCCTTGCCGCCCGACTCGGCCGTATGTACCAGACGCGGCAGATCGCGGTAGGCGTCCGGTCCGGCCACGACATCGACGCCCGAGGGGCCCTCGAGCAGCTTTTCGCGCAGGCGTTCGGCCATGCAGCCGATAATTCCTATGATGAGGCCCGGATGCTGGCGCCGCAGGCGTTTCATCTCGGCCAGACGGCCCCAGATGCGTTGTTCGGCATTATCGCGGATCGAGCATGTATTGATCAGGATCACATCCGCTTCGTCGATCCGGTCCGTATAGACATATCCTTCGTTCTGCATCAGCGAGACCACGATTTCCGTATCGCCGACATTCATCTGGCATCCGTAGGTCTCGACAAAGAGTTTCCGCCCCTCGCCCCGGAGGGGTCGCAATGTATTCGTATTCAATTCCATCGTTTTCGTTTTTTCGGGAGCCGCGGCAACGGGGCGTTTCGTCTCCTCCCTTGCATCGGCTCCAACTCGCGCAGCAGTTCCGGTTCGCTCCGGCCTCGTCTCTCGAGCCTCGTCTCCGGCCCCTCTCTGTTCGCTCCGGCTCTCGCCCCTTCTCCGGCCCCTCTCTCGCCCTCGGGCTATTCGGCCTGGATCTGGTTCTTGTCTGGGAACTGCTTGAAGCCCTCGCCGAAGGTCTCGTAGGCATCGGTCACCACCACGAAGGCCCGCGGGTCGATCTCCCGGATGCGGTTCTGGACCAGATGCACCTCCTTGCGGCTGATGACCAGGAAGATCACGTCGCGCGACTTGTCCGTGAACATGCCCTTGCCCTTGAGGTAGGTGGCACCGCGCTCCATATCGTTGATGATGAACCGCTTGATCTCTTCGTGATGATCGCTGATGATGAAGAGCAGCTTGTCATAGGAGGCTCCGTCGAGCAGGTAGGCCACCACACGCGACGAGATGTAGATCGTCAGCAGCGAATAGAGCGTCAGCATCCATCCGTTCGAGGCCGCATCGCCCGTTCCAAGTCCGAAACCGATCACGAGCAGTCCCGACAGCACGACAAATCCGTCGGCCAGGAAAATGCCCGTCGAGAACTTGATCCCGGCAAACTTCTGCAACAGCATGCCCACGATGTCGGTTCCGCCGGTGGTAGCCTGCTGCCGCACGACAATTCCCTGGCCCACCCCGACGGCCACGGCCCCCATGATGCAGGTCAGCAGCAGATCGTCCGACAGATCGAGCCGTCCGCCCAGCATCAGCGCCGGATCCAACGATTCGACCGCCTCGGGGGTCGGGTAGATCAGCCGCGTGAGGATGTTCATGAAGCCCGGCGTGTAGAGCGCCGCCAGCACCGTCCGCGTACCGAAACCTCCGCCGAAAACCAGCATCGCCGTCAGCATCAGCGGAATGTCAAACATATAGCCGAAGGTTCCGACCTGAATCGAGGGGAAAATATTGTGGAGCACAATACCCATACCGTAGACTCCGCCCGGCACAAAATTATAGGGGTTGATGAAAAGCACGAACCCTGTGCCCATGATCGAGCAGCCGAGGAAAATCAGAAACCACGAGCGCCACCAGGCCCACGATCCCATCGGTTCAAGTAAGGTCTTCGTATTCATAGATTGTTTTTTAGGCCTACAAAGATACTTAATAAAAGCCGAATTTGAAAAATTTGAAGCGAATAGTTGCCCAAAGAATTTGATTCCATTTTCGCGAAAAAAAACTTTTTTTCGTATTTTTGAATGTCCGGGATCCACCTCCGGAATCCGTTTCCAACAACTATCCACCATGATCAAGGTTATCCTGCTGATTGACTGCGCCAGTGAATTCGATCGCAAACTGCTCCGAGGCATCATGAAATACTCGAAGGAAAACGGGCCCTGGCTGTTTTACCGAATACCCTCCGACTTCCGATGGGGGGCCGACAAGGAGGAATGGATCCTCGATTGGGCCCGGGAATGGAAAGCCGATGCCATCATCGGCCGGTGGGACGAAGACAAAGTCAACCTCCTGAGCCGGTTGAATATCCCTATCGTCCTGCAGAACAACATGAGCCGAAGCAATATCTACTCCAATCTCACCGGCGACTACGAAAACACCGGTCGCATGGCTGCCCGCTTCTTCAAAAAGAAGCTCTTCACGAATTTCGCCTTCTTCGGCATACGCAACATCATCTGGTCTGAAGAGCGTTGTGCAGGATTTCAGGACGAAGTCCACAAACTCAAGGGACGGTTCTTCTCCTATAAGATCGAACCCTTCGGCGCTTTCGACCGCAAAGCCATCATCTCCTGGCTCGACAAACTCCCCAAACCGGCCGCCCTCTTCTGTTGCGACGATGCCCACGCGCTGGTTATCACCGAAACCTGCAAAATGTCCAACATCCGGATTCCCGAAGAGATCTCACTGCTGGGCGTGGACAACGACGACCTGCTGTGCGGTATCTCCGATCCACCGATCTCCTCCATCGCCCTCGATGTCGAAAACGGAGGCTATCAAACCTGCAAACTTCTCCACAGAATGCTCGCCGGCGGGAGAAACTTCCCCTTTAATGTCGTGATCAACCCCGTAGGGATCATCCAGAGGCAATCCACCAGCATCTACAATATCTCGGATCCCCATGTGGAAAAAATCATCGGGTTCATCGACGACCACTATTCCGAGGAGATCAGTATGGAGGCTCTGATCAAATCGGTGCCTCTGTCCCGGAGAAATCTCGAAATGCGCTTTAAAAAGGAGACCGGGACCTCTCTCTACCAATACCTCCTCATCAACCGCATCGAACACTTCGCCCACCTGCTGATCACCACAAACCGCCCGGTCATCGAACTCGCCTGCGAAGTCGGATTCAAGGACTGCAGCAACATCGCCCGCATATTCAAAAAATATAAAGGGTGCTCTCCATTGGAGTTCAGACAAAAGAATTGCGTTTTTTGAATGCATTTTTTCGTTTTATTGCGCAGAAAGAACAACAGCTGTGCCTATCTTTGTCATACGTAGCGTGACAGCGCGACAGAGAAGTCAACCACACCTAGTACCCTGTTGTCCTTATGCAACCCAAACGCCAATACTACTTTTCCCTGGCCATGCTGGGGTGTCTGTTTTTCATCTTCGGTCTCGTTTCGTGGGTCAACTCCATCCTCGTCCCCTACTTCAAGGTTGCCTGTGAACTGACCTCCGGAGTCGAAACCTATCTGGTCACCTTTGCCTTCTACATCGCCTACCTCGTGATGACCGTCCCGGCCTCGTTCCTGCTCAGACGGGTCGGATACAAACGCGGAACCCTCATCGGACTGTGGATCATGGCTGCCGGCGCCCTGCTCTTCTGGCCCGCTGCCCTGACCCGGACATACGGACTGTTCCTGACGGCCCTGTTTACCATCGGCACCGCACTGGCTATCCTCCAGTCGGTGGCCAACCCCTTCGTGACGATCATCGGCCCCCACGAAAGCGCGGCCAAACGCATCAGCATGATGGGTATCTGCAACAAACTGGCCGGAATCATCGCCCCGTTGCTCTTCGCCTTTCTGGTCATCCGCCCGGAGGACAAACAGATCATGGAGAGCATCGAACAGGGACTGTTGAGCGGTGAAGCCCTGCAAGAGGCGCTCAACGAGATGATCCGCGGTGTCATTGTCCCCTATGTGGTGCTGGCCATCCTGCTGTTCCTGTTCGGCATTCTCTTCTACAAATCGCCGATCCAGGACATCAATCCGGATAAGGACAACCGCACGACCGGCTCCCAGAACGACCGGAAATCCATCTGGAGCTACCCCTATCTGATTCTCGGAGTTGCCGCCCTGTTCGCTCATCTCGGCAGCCAACAGATCTCCGTCAGCACGATCATCGGCTATGCCCAAGGCATGGGAATGAGTCTCGATGCTGCCCAGATCTTCCCCTCCTGCACGCTGGGGTGCATTCTGCTGGGTTATCTGGGAGGCGTCATCCTGATCCCGCGCTACATCAGTCAGCAGCAATCGCTGGTCATCTGTACGATTGCCGGACTGGTGCTCTCGACGCTGGTTCTGATCCTCCCACCTCGGGCCTCGATCTGGAGTCTCGTCCTGCTCGGGGTTCCGAACTCCCTGATCTATGCTGGCATCTGGCCGCTGGCCATCCGGGGACTGGGACGCTTCACCAGTCTCGGCTCCTCGCTGCTGGTCATGGCATTGTGCGGAAATGCCGTCCTGTCACTGCTCTATGGCCTGATTTCCGACCACATGAGCCTGCAGGCCTCCTACTGGCTGCTGATCCCCTGCTTTGTCTACATGATCTTTTATGCAATTTACGGATATAAAATCGAAAAATGGTAACGGCAATCATTAATGGCAAGATCCTGACTCCCGGCAAAACCCGATTCGGCGTACTGCTTCTTGAGGACGGAAAGATCAGGGGAATCGAAGATTCGGCTCCCGAAGGAGCCCGAATCCTAGATGCCGAAGGAGACTATGTCAGCCCCGGATTCATCGACATGCACACCCACGGCGCCGGTGGCGCCGACTTCATGGACGGAACCGTCGATGCCTACCTTACGGCTGCCCGAATGCACGCCAAACACGGCACCACGCTCCTCTACCCCACGACGCTCACCAGCACGAACGAAGCTCTCTACGAATCGTTCGATACCTACCGGAAAGCCAAGCTCGAAAACCGCGACGGCGCCGCCTTCGGAGGCATGCACCTCGAAGGGCCCTATTTCAACCCGGAATTCGCCGGTGCTCAGGATCGCAGGTATCTTCGCAACCCCCGCCCCGAGGAGTATCTCGAAATTCTGGAGCGCTGTCCCGAACTCGCCCGATGGAGTTTCGCTCCGGAACTGGACGGCGCAGCTGACTTCGCAGCCGAACTGAAGCGGCGCGGAATCATCGCCTCAATAGGCCATACCAACGCCACTTTCACCCAATGCGATGCCGCCTTCCAGGCCGGTGCAACGCACATGACCCACTTCTACTCCTGCATGAGCACCATCACGCGGCGAAATGCATTCCGGTATGCCGGAACCATCGAATACGGCTATTATCAGGACGGAATCACGTTGGAGATCATCGCCGACGGCATTCACGTCCCGAAAGATTTACTGCTCCTGCTCCTGAAGATCAAAGGGGCCGAAAGAATCTCGCTGGTCACAGACTCGATGCGTGCCGCCGGCATGCCCGAAGGCAAAAGCATCCTCGGAGGACTCGCCGACGGACAGGAAGTAATCGTCGAGGACGGCGTGGCCAAACTCCCCGACAGAAGCGCCTTTGCCGGCAGTGTGGCAACGACCGACCGGTTGATCCGCACCATGGTGAGTCAGGCCGGATGCAGCATTCCCGACGCCGTGCGGATGATGACTGAAAACCCCGCCCGCGTCATGGGGATCGCCGCAAGCAAGGGTTCCATCCAGCCGGGCAAAGACGCCGACATCGTCATTTTCGACGAAAACATAAACGTAAAACAAACCATAATCGAAGGTAAAATCATCTGTTGACATGATGTTAAGAACTTTTATGGCCGGCAAACTCCCGGTCAGAATCTACGACTCCCGCAAAAGTATGGGAGAGGCTGCGGCGGCGGATGTGGCCGCCTGCATCCAGAAACTGCTCACCGAAAAGGCGGAAATCAGTATGATTTTCGCGGCCGCCCCTTCACAAAACGAATTTCTGGAGGCCCTGGCCGCCCGTCCGGATATCGAATGGAAAAGAATACATGCCCTCCACATGGACGAATATGTGGGCCTTCCGGCCGATGCTCCCCAGGGATTCGGCAATTTCCTCCGCAAGGCCATCTTCGACAAGGTGCCATTCGCCAGCGTGGACTACATCGGCACCGGAGCCGACCCCGACGAAACCTGCCGTCGATATGCCGATATCCTGCAGGCAAAACCGGCCGATATCGTCTGCATGGGGATCGGCGAAAACGGACACATCGCCTTCAATGATCCGCATGTTGCCGATTTCAACGATCCGCTGCCCGTCAAAAAGGTCGCTCTGGATGAAACCTGTCGGCTCCAACAGGTTCACGACGGATGCTTCCGATCCATCGACGAGGTCCCCCGTTATGCCATAACGCTTACCATCCCGACGATGATTCGCGTGAAACACATCTTCTGCATCGTTCCGGCCCCAACCAAAGCCAAGGCCGTTCAGGAGACCGTCTGCGGTCCCGTCTCTGAAAAGTGCCCTGCATCCATTCTGCGAACTCACGAAAACGCCATCCTCTATACCGATACCGACAGCGCCGCCCTGCTCTAAAAACACCCCCCCGTCATGAAAGGATTCCCTCGCACGCTGATTCTCTGTCTTCTCGCCCTTCTCGGCCTCGGAACATCCCGGGCCGCAACTCCGGCCATCAAGGCTGTATACCTGGATTTCCGAACCCAGGTCATGACACTCCAGGCCATGAAGGATCTGGCCCGCGAAGCCGCCGACAACGGCATGAATGCCGTTGTCGTAGAGTGGGAAGCCACGTTTCCGTTCGAGGATAATCTGACTCTGAGAAACCGCTTCGCCTTCTCGCAGGACGAGGTCCGGGAATTCATCGACTTCTGCGCGAAACTGAACCTGGAGGTCATTCCGCTGCAGAACTGCTTCGGACACTCGGAGTATATCCTGCGGCATGAACGTTACGCCAATCTCAAGGAGGACAAAAAGGACCGGTCGCAGGTCTGCCCCCTCAAGATCAACGACGCGGAAGCCGTATTCCGTTCGATCTTCGGAGAGATCGCCGCCATGCACCCCTCCAGATACCTCCACATCGGATGCGACGAGACCCGTTTGCTGGGTCATTGCCCCGCCTGTCGCTCAAAAGCAAAGGAGCAGGGCATCGCAGCCCTCTATGTCGATTACGTGACGAGCATGTGCCGGATCGTCTCCGAACTGGGAAAAGTGCCGATGATCTGGGCCGATATCCTGCTCAAATACCCCGAAGCTTTGGACCGCCTGCCCAAAGAGGTGATCATCGTGGACTGGAACTACGGCTGGAAACCCGACCATTTCGGCAAAATGGAGAACCTCGAAAAATCGGGTCATGTCATCTGGGGCGCCTGCTCGCTCCGCTCCCATCCGGACAACCTCTACCTCATCCAGTGGAGAAAACATCTCGACAACATCTTCGACTACGTCGCCTATGCCTCAAATCACGGCTTCGCCGGAATCATCAACACCTCCTGGTCCACCTCGGGAACCTACGGCTACATCTATGACGATGCCAGCGAGGTCGTCAACATGCAACCCGTAAGAGAGGTTTACCCTCACGCCGGATTCGACATGCTGAACAAAGCCTATGAAGCCGCCATATCGGGTCAATTCCACGATCCGGACTCGTTCCTCGACGCCTACTGCCGGAACCGGCTCGGGCTGGAGCGGCCCGCGGATATCGAGACCATCCAGGAATACTTCAACATGAAGCAGCAACCCGTAGCCGCAGCGGGTGACCTCGCCTCGAAAACCGACGCGGAACTTGCCCGATGTCTCGAACTGAGGGAGCGCCTGCAGATGGTGAAGTTTGCCCCTGCCGCACGACCGATTGCCGCCCATCTGGAACTCATGCTTGACATCCGGATCAACTATCTCAAATTCAAGATACTGGAACGAGACACCCAATCACCCGAATTCAACAAGGACAGGGTCGCAACCCTGCTCGAGAAGCTCGACCGGCTCACCCGTGAGACCGAAAAATTGCAGAAACGCTTCATCCGCCTCAACAAGGACTTCCTCAAGGATCCCGAACAGTCGTACAACGAATGGACCTATTACGGAAAGATGCGCAACCTCGTCACGATTCTCCGCAACATACAGCAATCTTAAAATCAATCCAACATGAACGTCCCAAAACTTTCACCCATGTCAGCAGCAATCCTCCTTGCATGTCTCCTGGCAATCTCTTGCGGCGACGACGACAAGAAGATGGGCCCGACCATCGATGAGATTGAGATCATCGAAACGGACCACAGCCAGGATGAACCCGTCATCTCCTACGAAGAGTGCGTGGAAATGGCCGAAATCACGGATCAGATGACTGAAAAGGCCGCAGCCTATACGGCCGCTTCCCAAACCGAGAACCGTGGTTTGTACAACTGCACGTATGTCTATGCCTCAACTCGGGACAAATATCTGGACAATCCCGAAAAACTGGCGGCGCGAATCTATCTGCTCGGATTCCGGGGTGTATACCTCAGTCCCGGAGGCTCGATGATGGACTCGGCCGACCCCTGGCTGAAAAGCTTCATCTCCACCTGCACGGACCTCTGCATCGACGTGTATGCCACCTATTATGAGGCCCCCGAGGTCTTCGTGAGCGAGGTTTCGGCCGACGCCTGTATCCAGAAGGTGCTGAACTACAATCGCAGCGTCACCTACAAGGAGCGTTTCTCCGGTGTCTCGGCCGACCTCGAACCCCACACCATCAAAACCGATATCGGACTCGGCTGGATCTGGAATACCAACAACGGCAACGGTATCGGCGGTCCCAATGACAACCTGCTGCGCGTAACGCTCGACCGGCTCAATTATGCCCGGGACAAACTCCAACTCGCAGGTCTCAAACTGCAGGAGGCTATCTGGTGCCACTATCAGGAGATGTTTGAATCGGGCAAGGTCGCCCACGGAGATATCGACCAGTTCGTGGAGGCCTGCAACTGGATCTCGCTGATGGCCTATGGCAACTCGACGGACGCCATCTGGAATCTCAGCACGCCAAGCATGAACACCTGCGAAAAGAGCCAGTGCATCAACATCTGCGTGAAGACCGCCACCAACGACGAACCGACGACCACCATTCAACCCAACGGCTGGAACGCCCTGCTCGAAACCATGCAGACGCTCAAGGAGCGCGGATTGAAATACCCCTGCTTCAACGGCCTGGACATGTTCCAGTTTGACAGTCTCGAAACCATGTGGGAATGGACCAACGACAAAAACTAATTCGGAGTGCTTATGAAACGATTTAAACTATACGCAGTTATCCTGTTCCTGTCGGTCTTCTCGATCGACGCATTCGGACAGGCAAGAACGATCAGCGGAGTCGTTCTCGAAGAGACGGATTCGGGAGCCGTTCCGGTCGCCGGCGCCGGCGTCGTGATCAGCGGAACCTCCAAAGGCACCATCACCGATGCCGAGGGACACTTCTCCATCTCGGCCGCAACCGGCGATCAACTGCAGATCAGCTTCCTGGGATATCGCGACAAACAGGTCAATGTCGGGAAAGCCAGTTTCTACGAAGTCTATATCGAATCGGAATCCTTGATGCTCGACCAACTGGTCGTAGTCGGCTACGGAACCATGAAAAAAAGCGATCTGGCCACTTCGATCACCTCCGTCAACACGAAGGACATGAAGATCTTCCCGGCATCCTCGGCCGCTGAGATGCTGAGAGGCCGGGCCGCGGGCGTCACCGTAACCAGCGCCTCGGGACGACCCGGTTCCGTCCCCGCCATCCAGATCCGGGGCACCCGCTCGATCTCGGCCAGCAACACGCCGCTCTACATCATCGACGGAAGTGTCGCCTCCGATACCGAATTCGCCATGATGAACGCCGACGACATCGAGTCCATCGAGATTCTGAAGGATGCCGCCTCGCAGGCCATCTACGGAGCCCGTGCCAGCGACGGTGTCATTCTGGTGACCACCAAACGCGGAAAGGCCGGCGAAAGTACCGTGACCTACAACGGATATGTCGGCATCCAGACCCTGCACCGCAATTTCGACTTCTACAATGCGGATGAATACATCGCCCTACGTCGTGAAGCCGTCGCCCACGACATGGGGCTGATCGACGCCACCTCCGTACCTATCGCCACGGCCCTGGGCGACGAGGTCATGGCCGAGGTCTACAAAAGCGGGAAATATGTCGACTGGGAGGATCTGATGTTCAAGAAGGCGGCCCTGTATCACAGCCACGAACTGAGTTTCCGCGGCGGAACCGACAAGGTGCGCGCCATGGCCAGCGTCGGATATTTCAATCAGGACGGTATCATGAAGATCAACTCCGGATACGAGCGCCTGAGCGCCCGCATCAACCTGGACTACCTGGTCAAGAGTTGGTTCAAACTGGGTGTCAACTCCTCGTTCGGGTCATCGCGACGTGACATCGAGAACGGAGCCTACTATCAGTTCATCACGCGCTCGCCGCTCTCGCAGATCTACGACCAGACCGGAAACTACACGCCCTATATCAACAGCAACAAGGACACAAACCCGATCTACAGCGCTCTTCACGACACGCACGACTCCAAGGCCAACAACTACCGAATCAACGCCTTCGCCGACATCACCCCCTTCAACGGCTTCACCTACCGTTTCAACGTCTCCTACTACAACCGGGTGAACGAAGAGGGACATGCCCGTGACTCCTACTATCCGAACGGCGGCGGATCTACGGCCTCGCTCGACAACTCCACGAATACACAGCTGCTCATCGAAAACTCGATCCGATACGACCTGCCCATTCGCAACCAAAACCACAAGGTTAACATCACGGCCGTACAGTCCGTCGACCAGTCGCTCAGCAAGAACATCGCCTATTCGGTGGCCAACCTGCCCGTTGACAAGTCCTACAACTACATTGCCAACGGAGAAAACACCAGTCAGGAACGCCGCTACTCGAAAAACAACCTCGTCTCCTTCATGTTGCGCGTACAATACAACCTCATGGAGAAGTATCTCTTCAACGTAGCCTGCCGCCGAGACGGTTCGAGCCGCTTCGGTTCAGGAAACAAGTGGGGAACCTTCCCCTCGGCGGCCTTCGCATGGCGGGCCTCGCAGGAGAATTTCCTCAAGGATCTCTCGTGGCTGAGCAATCTGAAGATCAGGACCAGTTACGGTATCGTCGGCAACCAGAACGGCATCGACAACTATGCCACGCTCGGCGTAGCCCAACCCATGCCCGGCGAATTCGGCGACACCTACTACATGGGATACCTCCCCGGCGATGAGCTGCCCAACAAGAACCTCAAGTGGGAACAATCCGCGTCGTTCAACGTAGGCGTGGACTTCGGATTCCTCGACAACCGGATCTCGGGAACCGTTGAATATTACAGAACCAGAACCACCAATCTGCTGGTTTCCCGGGCTCTGAACGCCGCCCTGGGATACACCTCGATGCTCGACAATCTGGGTGAAACCAAGACCAACGGCATCGACTTCAACGCCAACTTCGATATCATCCGCAAAGAGAATCTGACCTGGAGCGTTTCGGCCAACATCAGCAAATTCCACAACGAAATCGTCAAGATCGACGACACGGTCGACGAATACGGCAACTACGTCAGTCAGCCCGGCAACAACTGGATCATCGGCGCCCCGATCAACATCTATTACGACTACCAGGCCGATGGCGTCTACCAATACAGCGACTTTGACGTCTACAGCGACCGGGGATCACTCTACTACGAACTCAAACCGACGATCGACACCAACGGTGACGGCATTCCCGATGCCACGCTGTCCCGCAACGACGTGGTCGAACCCGGAAGCGTGAAACTCAGGGACGTGAACGGCGACGGAAAGATCAACGAAAACGATCGCGTGGTCTACAAACGCGATCCCGATGCCACCTTCTCCCTGTCGACCACCCTGAACTGGAAGGGATTCGACCTGTTCATGGACTGGTATGCGGTCAAGGGCGGTTATGTGCTCAACCCGCTCATGTACGACGGCGAATACGGAGGCGACCTCAGAGGTCGTTCGAACGGCATGAAAGTCAACTACTGGACCCCCTACAACCCCACCAACGAATTCCCGCGGCCGTCGTTCGGCTCGGAGGTCCCCTACATGCGGACAATGGCCTATCAGGATGCCTCCTACATCCGGCTGCGGACCCTGCAGCTCGGATACACGCTGCCGAAAAAGCTGCTGTCGCGTCTCAAGATCCAGAATCTGCGATTCTATGTCACGACCACCAATCTGCTGACTTTCACCAAGGTGTTGTCGTACAGCCCTGAAGTGACCGGAAACCTCTATCCGGAAACCCATCAGACCGTACTCGGTGTAAACCTATCCTTTTAAATCCACAATCATGAAAAAGACATATTCCGCGCTCCTCGTTCTGGCAACCGTCCTGTGCGCCTCATGCACCGACCTGCTGAATCTCGAATCGGAGACCTCGGTAACCACCAACTACCTCCAAACCGACAAGGAGGGTCTCAAAAGAGCCATTGCCGGCCTCTATGTCTATGAACGGGATAACATCGTGGACAACTCCAACGAAAAGGGAATCGTCATCATCCCTCAGCTCTTCGACTTCAATACCGACATCTTCCTCTTCAATGCCGGAAACTGGGCCTCGCTGGGTCGACTGACCGATCTGACCCCCGACTCGGGAATTCTCGAAGACTACTGGAAGTTCTTTTATGCCATTGCCGGCCGCGCCAATGAAATCATCGCCTCGGCCCGGAACCTCGGACTCGACGATCCCGAAGTGTACACCATCTACGGAGAAGCCTGTCTCTTCCGCGCCCGCGCCTATTTCGAACTCTGGAAACGTTTCGAACGCATCTATCTGAATACCGAACCGACGGATGCCTCGAATCTCGACAAGGAGTACAAGCCCGCCTCTCGCGAAGAGGTATTCTCGCTGCTCAAGGAGGATCTCGATACAGCCATCGACGCCCTCTCCTATTCACTTCCCGTTTACAACAATGGAGTCATGTACGGCATGTACACCAAAGCCACGGCCAAACACGTCCGGGCCCAGGTGGCCATGTGGGAAGAGGACTGGGACTGCGTCATCCGCCAGACCGAGGATATCCTCCGCGATGCCCGGGGTATCACCGAACTGGAGAAGGATCCGGCAGATATTTTCAACTCCGAAAACCTGCGCTCTAAGGAGATTCTCTATGCCTATCAGTTCTCCAAGAACACCGGAGGCGGAGGTACCGTCCAAGGTACCACTCTGGCCGGACACCCCATCTCCGTCTATGTCACGTCCCGCTACTCGAGTGTCTCGGGCGCCGTCTGCTCAAGTGATCAGGGCGGTTTCGGATACGGACGCGACTATCCCAACAAGCACCTGCTCGACATGTACGGTCCCAAGGACAAACGCATCGACTGCTATTTCGTGACCAAGTTCTACTACAACGACCCCACCTCCCCGAAATTCGGACAAAAGATCGTTCCGGGAACCGGCGCAGGAACCTCCGGAGCCTCCTACATCACGAACATCCATCCGATGAGCCGCAAGCACGCTGACTTCTGGACGAACGCGGACGACCCGGAACGCAAGACCAGTTTCCGCGATCTGGTGGTCTATCGGCTGGCTGAAACGGTGCTGATGTGCTGCGAGGCCTATTACCACAAGGGCGACAACGTCAACGCCGTCAAATACTACAACATGACCTATGAACGGGCCGGGAACGATCCGTTCGATGGAACGCTGACTCTCGAAGACATCCTCGACGAATATGCCCGCGAGTTGAATTTCGAAGGGGTAAGATGGCCCTTGCTCAAACGTCTCGGACTGCTGGGCTCCTACTGCAAGCAGTGGGAGGGTGAATCCATCGCCGAAAACCCCTATCTGGACAAGGATTACACCTATGCCCGCCAAAATTTCGTGATCGGCAAGCACGAATGCTGGCCGATTCCCAGCAACCAGATCCTGTTGATGGGCGGTTCGGATGTGTATCCGCAGAATCCCGGATGGAACTGATTAAAATTCTAGACCATGAAAACGACTAAACTCATCCTGTGGCTGACGTCGATCCTGCTCCTGGCGGCGTGCAGCGAGAAAGAGATGGAGCCGGCGTACTTCAATATCGACGCAACGGAAGTGACCATGCCCGACAGCCAGGCCGGTTCGACGGACGTCCTGCTGGCCACGAACTGCAATCCCTCGGTGACGGTCGAAGAGAGCGCCGCCGAATGACTCTCGGCAACAATCACCCCGCGCTGTCTGACCCTTACCTGCACCGAAAACATCGCCCCCGAGGCCCGAAGCGGCAAGGCTTTGATTCTGGCCGGCACCTCGCAGATCTCGGTCACCGTCACACAGCCCGGACATGTCGACGAAGAGCAGCCCGAAGATCCGGATGAAGGAGATCCCGATGATCCCGATCAGCCGGTCACCTCCTACGAACTCTACGACGTCTATTACGAGAACGGCAAGGCCGCCGGTATCGTCTTCTGGGCCTCCGAGGATCATCAATCGGCCCTGGTCGTCAGCCTCGACCGTTCGGAAATGGTGCCCTGGTCCTATGACGAAACCCGCACGATCGGTACCGGGAACTCGGACGGTGCGGCCAACACCGAACTGCTCCGGGCAAGCGAAGAGGCGGCTGACATCCCTGCCCTGGCCTTCTGCGACCAGCACGGCGCAGGTTGGTACTGGCCTTCGCTCAGCGAACTGCAGACCCTCTTCGAGGCCTACAACGGAACCTCCTACGAGGAGGCAACACGAACCGTACCGGCCGATATCACGGACGAGGAGAAGGCCGCCCGCGCATCCTTCGACAAACTGCTCACCGACAATGGGGGTACGGCCATGAACCTGGCCGGCGAAACCGAAAACGGCGACGCCTACTGGTCCAGTACCGAACAGACCTACAAGGAGGTCACCTATGGCTCGAGCTTCCGATTCGGCAAAGCCTATGCATCCGGTGGCGGAGACATGCAGGTCAAGACCAAAAGCAGCAGATACATCCGTTGCATCAAGGCCGTATCGGTCGGCGGATCGGAAACACCCGAGGATCCCGATGATCCCGTCGAAACGAAATTCCCGGTCTACCGGGAAAATGGCGAGGCGGTCGGAATCATCTATTGGACCTCGGAAGACGGAAAAACTTCCAAGGTACTGAGTCTGAAACGCGTCGAGGCTCCCTGGTCCTACAACGGTGCCAATATTCTGGGTGCTACGAGTACCGATGACGGGGCTGCCAACACGGCTGTCCTCAAGGCCAGCGTCGAGGCTGCCGACATCCCGGCCTTGGTGCTCTGCAACTCTCTGGGCGACGATTGGTACTGGCCGTCGATCAACGAACTGGTAGAGATCTTCGGCATCTACAACGGCATTCCCTACGCCGATGCCGCCGATGAAAACGGCAAATACCACGTTCCCGACGAAATCACCGACGCGGAAAAAGAGGCGCGCGCCGCTTTCGACCTCTCGCTGACCACCTACGGCGGAGACGCCATGAACACCGCGGCCCCCACGGAAAACGGCAACCGCTACTGGAGCAGTACGGAATACGTAACCGAAGCCGGCGACAAGGCCTACGGATCATTCATGGTTTTCGGTAAGGCCTATATGTCCGTACTGGCCGATCAGGCAGGAAAGACAAATGCCTCCGGTGGCCGATATGTCCGCTGCATCCGGATCATCAACAACAACTGATCCTCCGAAAGTCGCAACGCTCAGCAGATACATTCTGCCCTTGCCGGATTGCCCTTACCGCGTCACCGCGGTAAGGGCAATTCCCATTTCAGCAGGTCACCTCTCCACAACAGCCTGACAACTATATGCGGTTTTTATCTCCGATGTGCCCGGATCCGGATTTTTTTGCTATATTTGCATAAGGAACCAAGCTCCCGAACAACCATGATTCTGACCATTTATACCGCTACCACCATGATTATCATTGCCTATCTGCTGGGCTCGATTC
Source organism: Alistipes megaguti (assembly GCF_944320325.1). NCBI lineage: Bacteria > Pseudomonadati > Bacteroidota > Bacteroidia > Bacteroidales > Rikenellaceae > Alistipes > Alistipes megaguti. The sequence goes on along the minus strand of NZ_CALUHA010000029.1, from coordinate 10,348 downwards.
CGAGCGCCGTGTGGATCGGCAAGAAATATTACGGCATCGACATCCGCGAATACGGATCCAAGAATGCCGGTACCACAAACATGCTCCGCGTCCTCGGAAAACGGGCCGCAGCTCCGGTTTTCGTCCTCGACTTCCTAAAGGGTTTCGTCGCCGTGACGATCATCGAACTCATGCAGTATGACGACCTGATCGGAGCCAACGACCTCATAAACCTCAAGATCGGAGCCGTATTCGCCGCCGTCCTGGGCCACATCTTCCCCATCTTCGCCGGCTTCCGCGGCGGTAAGGGCGTCGCCACGCTCGTCGGAGCCGTGACGGGAATCTACCCGCCCGTGGCCATGCTCTGCTTCGGCGTCTGGCTCGTCGTGCTGATGATCTTCCACTACGTGTCGCTGGCCTCGATGGTCGCCGGCTGCTGCTTCCCCGTCTTCACGCTCATCTCCCCGAAGGTCAACGGCTCGATTCCCTTCGTCGTCTTCTCGTTCGTCATCGCCATCCTGCTCATCTACACCCACCGCAAGAATATCGAACGACTCAAGGCCGGAACCGAATCGAAGATCTACATCTGGAAACCCCGACGCGTCAGGATTAACCCCGAAGCGGGGAGCGCATCCGACAAGCCGGCCGAAGAGCCCAAGCCGGAAGACAACACCCCCAAATCCGAATAACCCGGGGGGGGGTCGGTGGAAGGGCCTCTGCGAAAAGGAGCGGACAGCGTACCGCCAGGGCCCAACAACGTCAGACGGAATCACGCCGGCAGGCCGGAAGAGGGTGACCAGGGGAAGCGAGGGAGGCTGACGAGCCCAAGAAGACCGACGGACCAAGGGGCAACGGGACCAAGGGGCAACGAGCCAAGGGGCAACGAGCCAAGCCAACGGAATCAAGGAGCAACAAACCAAGCCTACGGGACCAAGGAGCAACAAACCAAGCCTACGGAACCAAGCCGGCTGGCCGGGACAAGCCCCGACAAAGAGATAAAACCGAAAACAAATCCCTGCCTATGTTACAGGAGAACCTACTGAAAATATACGAAAAGAGTTTCCGCGAAAACCGCGAAATGTCGGCTCTGACCGACTATTTCAAGGACGAGACCTTCTCCTATTACGAAATGGCCAAGGAGATCGCCAAACTCCACCTGCTCTTCAAAAAGGCCGGCATCAAACAGGGCGACAAAATCGCCCTGATCGGACGTAACAACCCCCGATGGTGCATCACCTATCTGGCCACGATCACCTACGGCGCCGTCATCGTCCCCATCCTGCAGGACTTCACCCCCGCGGACGTCATCCACATCATCAACCACTCGGAAAGCCGCCTCTTGTTCCTGGGCGACAACTTCTGGGACGTCATCGAAGAGGATCAGATCCGCCAGATCGAGGCTGTTTTCTCGCTCACGGACTTCCACGTCATCTACGAACGCGACGGAAAGTCGCTCACCAAGTTCCAGCGCGACATCCTCAAGAACTACCGCACGAAATACCCCCGCGGATTCAGCGTCAACGACATCAAATACCCCGACGTCCCCAACGACCGCGTCATCCTCCTGAACTACACCTCCGGAACCACCGGATACTCCAAAGGGGTGATGCTCACGGTGAACAACCTCACCGGAAACGTCGTCTTCGCCATGTCGGCCCTCAACACCCAGACCGGCCAGCTCTACTTCCAGCGCGGAGGCCGCACGCTGTCGTTCCTGCCGCTGGCCCACGCCTACGGCTGCGCCTTCGACTTCCTGGCCCCGATGGCCGTCGGCGGTCACATCACCCTGCTGGGCCGCATTCCCTCGCCCAAGATCCTCATCGAAGCCATGGCCGTCGTCAAACCCACGATCATCTGCTGCGTGCCGATGATCCTCGAGAAGGTCTACCGCAAACAGGTCCTCCCGATGCTCGAAAAGGGCCCGATGTCCATCGCCATGAAGATTCCGCTGCTCAACACGGCCATCTACTCGGTCATCCGCAAGAAACTCATGGACGCCTTCGGCGGCAACGTCTCGATCTTCATCGTCGGCGGCGCCCCCATGAACCAGGAGACCGAATCCTTCCTGCGAAAGATCCACTTCCCGATCACGATCGGCTACGGCATGACCGAGTGCGCACCGCTGATCAGTTTCGCCCCCGACAACGAATTCAAGCAGTCGTCGTGCGGCCGCTACCTCAAGGGGCTGCTCGAGGTGAAGATCGACTCGCCGGATCCCGAACACGTCGCCGGCGAGATCATCGTCCGCGGCGAACACGTCATGAAGGGCTACTACAAGAATGAAAAGGACACCGAAAAGGTGCTCGACCCCGACGGCTGGCTCCATACGGGCGACATGGGAACGATGGATCCCGACGGCACGCTCTACATCCGCGGCCGCTCGAAGACGATGATCCTCTCCGGAAACGGACAGAACATCTACCCCGAGGAGATCGAGGACAAGCTGAACAACATGTATCTGGTGCTGGAGTCGCTGGTACTCGACACCGGAAACGGACGTCTCAAGGCGCTGGTGGTCCCCGACTACGAACAGGCCGATGCCGAAGGCGTGGACAAGGCCGACCTGCCGCAGGTCATGCAGAAGAATCTGCAGGAACTCAACTCGCAGCTGGCCGCCTACGAGCGTGTGGCCGACATCGTGATCTACCCCACCGAGTTCGAGAAGACCCCCAAGCGCAGCATCAAGCGCTATCTCTACGAGCCGTCGCTGCTCAACAAATAGCGCAGAGGTCTGCATCCGTCACAAGGCCCGGTTTTTGAAAACCGGGCTTTTTGCGTATCTTTGGGTCATGAAATTCACCCGCAAGCAAGCCATAGGCGAAAACCTCCTCTATCTGATGGTCTGGGCGGCCATCATCCTGGTGCCGGTGCTCAACTCCCAGATGATGTCCGAAATGCACATCAATCTGGAAAACGTCCTCATCGCCTGGAGGCAGATCGCTCCCTATCTGATCATCTTCGTCATCCACAATACGTTCCTCGCCCCGAGATACATGCTCCGTCACAAGTACGGAAAGTATCTGCTGAGCGATCTGGTCCTGATCATCGGCGTCTTCTGGCTGGTGCAGATCTACGAAAAACACCTGGCCGACAACCTCATCGAACAGACCAGCATCAATGTCTCGGAAGCCTACCGACAGGCTTCGTTCTCCAACCTAGAGATCTACTGGAACATCGTCCTCGGATTCTTCATGACCGGTGCAAACACCGGCATCAAGCTCATCTACCAGTCCATGCGCGACGAACAGCAGATGGAGGCCCTCAAACGCCAGAATCTCCAGGCCGAAATGGATTATCTGAAGTATCAGATCAATCCTCACTTCTTCATGAACACGCTCAACAACATCCACGCCCTGATCGACATCGACGCGGAATCGGCCAAAAGCGCCGTCATCGAACTCTCGAAGATGATGCGATACGTCCTCTACGAATCGGGCCACGAACTGATCTCGCTCAACCGCGACATCCAGTTCCTGAAGAACTACATCGAACTGATGCGCATCCGCTATACGGACGATGTGGACATTCGCGTGGAGTATCCCCGCGACCTGCCCGAACAGGTGCAGATTCCGCCGCTGCTGCTGATCGTCTTCGTCGAGAATGCCTTCAAACACGGAATCAGCTACAACCACCCCTCGTTCATCCGCATCCACGTCGAATATGCCGACGGAAAGGTCTATGCCACAATCCACAACAGCCGCCACGCCGCACCCGAAAGGCGCCATTCCGTCGGCATCGGCCTGGAAAACGTCCGCAAACGACTCGCACTCATCTACGGCGACAAGGGTTATGCGCTCGATATCCGCGAAACCGACGACGCCTACACCGTAAAACTCGAAATACCCACGCTCCATGCTTAAATGTATCGCCATCGACGACGAACCGCTGGCGCTGCGTCAGATCGCCGCCTATATCGCCAAAGTCCCCTATCTCGAACTCGTGGCGCGCTTCAACAACGCCCTCGAGGCCCAGCAGCGTCTCGCCGAGGAGAAGATCGACCTGATCTTCGTGGATGTCAACATGCCCGATCTGAACGGCGTGGATTTCGTCAGGGGGCTGGTCGAACGACCCATGATCATCTTCACGACCGCCTACTCGGAGTATGCCGTCGAGGGTTTCAAACTCGACGCGGTGGATTATCTGCTCAAGCCCTTCAGTTTCGCCGACTTCAGCCGTGCGGCAGCCAAGGCCAATTCGCTCTACGAACTGCGCCACAACCAACGCTCCGCCCAGGAGTCCGAAACGGAGGCCCTGCCCCGGGATCGGGAATACCTCACGGTGAAGGCCGACTACAAGGTCTCGCTCGTCCGAATCGCCGATATCCTCTACATCGAAAGCGAGGGCGAATACGTCCGGCTGCATCTGGCCAACGGAACGGCCATCACCACGCTTTTCCGCCTCAAGAACATGGAGACGGCCCTGCCTTCCGACTCGTTCATGCGCGTGCACCGCTCCTACATCGTCAATCTGCGGGCCATCCACTCCTACATCAAGGGGCGCATCTACCTCAACGACGCGGAGTACGTGCCGATCGGCGAAAACTACAAGGAGGCGTTCCAGAACTACATCCGGCAGAATTTCCGGAATCTCTGACAAGAGAGGAGGGACCCTCGAAACGTTCGGTCGCGTGAGCCGCAGGAAAGGCGGCAGGCCTCGGAAGAAAGAAGCGCCCCGGGGAGGGTCACCGCCGCAGGTCGGGAAAACGGTCGAGACGGCGGTACTGCCCGTCGCAGAACTCACAACAGTAGTGCTGCAGACCGTTGGTCAGCACCACGTACCGCGCCCCGAGCACCGAATTGTAACGGACGGCCTGCGCAAAGGTCCGTCCGTCGATCTTCACGTGCGGCGCCTTGCACTCGGCCACCAGCAACGGCCGCGCCGCATCGTCGACCACCACCACATCGGCCCGCTGAGGCTGGCCGTTGAGCTGCACGGCATACTCCTGCACGATGCGCGTGGGCTGCGCCCCGCACTGCGTAATCAGACAGGCAATCAGATGCTGGCGCACCCACTCCTCGGGGGTCAGCACCAGATAGATGCCGCGCAGCGAATCCCACACCTCGACTGCCTCGCCCCGGTGACGGGCCCGCAGCCGAATGGGCGGAAAATGGAGTTTGGGGAGGTCGTTCATCGCAGTCTCGAAAAAATTGTCTATCTTTACCGAGCACAAATATACGAACTTATGCGGACGATCCTCGCAACCATAGCGCTTTTTTCCCTCTGCGGGCTTCAGGCCCAGGAGGCTTACCAGCCCTCGTTCGGCCGTGAGCTCCCGCGCGGAGAACTCATCGCCTACCCCTCGGCCGAGGCCGCCGAGGCCGCCGACGGAGGCGACAGCCGCTATTTCACCCGGCTGACCCAGTGGACGTTCGATGAAACGGCCGCCCGTTTCACCACGAACTTCACCGTACCCTTCGCCTGGGCCAACCGCCAGGTGCTGCTCCACGTCGGGCAATCGTCGGGCGACTACGAGGTCTGGATCAACGACCGCCAGGCCGCCTACGTGGCCGACGGGAATTCGCCCGCCGAGTTCAACATCACCAAACTGACCCACGAGGGGCGCAATCAGGTCGAGATCCGGGTCATCACCCCCTCGCCCACCGCGCCGCTCGAAAGCTGGCGGGAGAATCCCGAACCCACGCTCGGCGGCATCTGGCTGCAAAGCCAGCCCACGATGCGCATCCGCGACATCGAAACCCGCACGCGTGTCGGCGAGAACGGATACGCCACGGCCGAGGTGGCCGTCGTCGTCAAGAGCGAGGCGCTCAACCCCCGCACGTCGCGCATCCACTACGAGTTGATCGCCCCCTCGGGTGAAGATGCCGCCGCCGGATTCAAGGACCTGACCCTAAAGATGCGCGGCGAGGATACGATCCGCTTTTTGGCCCGCATCCCGGCCAACATGCTCTGGTCGCCCGAACTCCCGACCCAATACATCCTGCGCCTCAAGACACAATACGAGGGGCGTTATGTCGAGTATGAGGAGCTGCGGCTCGGATTCCGGCAGGTTGAGGTCCGCGAGGGGCAGCTGCAGCTGAACGGCACGCCGATGACGCTGCGTGTGCACGAGGTGCCGGCCACGATCTCCGAAAACGAGATCGCCGAGCTGCGCGAACAGGGGTACAACACCTTCAAACTGCTGCCCGGCCCCGTCTCCGAGGACTTTCTGAACGCCTGCGACGGCCAGGGGATCTGCGTCATCGCCCAGGCGCCGATCGACACGCAGCGCAGCGGCGATTCGCGACGCGTGGGCGGCAACCCGTCGAACGATCCGGCCTGGAAAGAGGCCTACCTCGAGCGCGCCTGGAACAGTTACCACACGACCAAGCGCCACCCGTCGGTCATTGCCTTCTCGCTGGCCACCCGTTCGGCCAACGGCATCAACCTCTACGAGACCTATCTGAAGATGAAGCGCATCGACGAACCGCGACCCTTCATCTATCCCGATGCCGGCGGCGAATGGAACAGCGACCGGCTCCTTATGGAGTAACAGACCGCGGGGAGTCCCGCGGGAAACCGCCCGGGAGGGGCCGGCGGAGCCTCCGGGAAAAGATTTTTGCAAAATTTTTCGTTTTTTATTTGGAGAGACAAAAATTATGCTTACCTTTGCACTCGCAATCAGGAATTGATTGATGCCTCTTTAGCTCAGTTGGTAGAGCACGACACTCTTAATGTTGGGGTCCAGGGTTCGAGCCCCTGAGGGGGTACGAAAGCGGAAATCGAAAGATTTCCGCTTTTTTCTTTTCAATTTGTCTTGCGAAATAGAAATTTTCTCCCTATCTTTGCACCTGCAATCAGTGAATGATTGATGCCTCTTTAGCTCAGTTGGTAGAGCACGACACTCTTAATGTTGGGGTCCAGGGTTCGAGCCCCTGAGGGGGTACCAGAAAGACCGACGATCGAAAGATTGCCGGTCTTTTTTATTCCACCCCGACTTTATCTGCCCCCCGCAGCCCCCGGCAGTCCCCACGGTCCGATATGACGATTCGATTACTTTTTGGACAAAAAAGTCCGGACAAATCATTATTTTCGTATCTTTGAACAACAAAACCGACCGTCCTAACCCGTGAACACCGATTCCGATCTTCTCAAACGCCTCTCCCGAGGCGAGAAAAACGCCTATGAGGAGGTGTTCATGCGCTACCATGCCAAGGTCTTCCGCTTCATCCGGACCATCCTGCACGGAAGCGATTCGGCAGCCGATCTCACGCAGAATGTCTTCCTCAAGATCTGGAACAACCGCCAGTCGCTCGTCCGCGTCCAGTCGCTCGACGCCTATCTGTTCACCATCGCCCGCAACGAAACCTGCGACTACCTCCGGCGCAAGCAGTCCAGTCTGAAATACCTCCTGGCCCAACAGGAGTGTCAGGAACCCTCCTGCGACCTCCCCTACTGCTACGACTCGGAACGAATGGCCCGGCTCGTCGACAACGCCATCGCCCGAATGCCCGCCCAACGGCAGCTGATCTATCGCCTCAGCCGCGAAGAGCACCTCTCCAATGCCGAGATCGCCGAACGCCTCAGCCTCTCGAAGCGCACCGTCGAACACCATCTGTCGCTGGCGCTCAACGACATACGACATGCACTCGGGCCGCTGGTCTCCGGATTGCTCTTTTTTTTCGTTTCGCGTTGGGTATGATCGCCTGCTTGTGCGTCTATTCTAAAAACGCACAGGCAAAATGGACAATTCCAAGCACAACAAGATATTCGACTGGATCCACGGCAAGGGCTCGGCGCAGAGCAATCTGGAGGCGCTCGACCAACTCTGCGAAACGCCGCTCTCGCCCGAAACCGAACAGACGCTCCACGACTATTGGAAGACGATTCCCGAAAACGGAGACGCGCTCCGCAGCCGGGCCGCTTTCGACAGCTTCTGCCGCCGGGTCGGGCTCTCGGACTCCATCGGACGACGGATCGTCTGGGGCCGCCGCGTGCGCAATCTGGCCGCCGCGCTGTTCCTGCCCGTGGCCCTGTTCAGCCTGCTGCTGTGGCTCAATCCCCGTCAGGCCGACGTCGAATGGTGCGAATTCGCCGTGGCTCAGGGCCATACCGATTCGCTCGTGCTGCCCGACAACAGCCGCGTCTGGCTCAACGCCGGATCTCACCTGATCTATCCCCGCCAATTCAACGGCAAAACCCGCAAGGTGTTCCTCGCCGGCGAAGCCTTCTTCGAGGTGGCCAAGGATGCCGAACACCCCTTCATCGTCGGCGCCGACCAGGTGCAGGTGCGCGTGCTGGGAACCCGCTTCAACGTCACCTCCTACGAGGATATGAACTCCGTGGCCGTCAGCCTGATCGAAGGATCGGTGAGCATGGGCGTCGCCCGCGAACAATTCAAACGCGACATACTGCTCGTCCCGGGCGATGTCGTCCGCTACGACAAGGTCTCCGGAGCCGTCGAACAGCGCCACCAGCCCGCCGAGGCCTATCTCTCGTGGCGTCACGGCGACTTCTACTTCAACAACCAGCCGCTGGACGAAATCGCCGCCCAGTTCGAACGCGTCTTCAAGGTCAAGATCTTCATCGTCGACCGCAGCGTCGGGGAGACCCCCTACTCGCTGGCCTTCGTCAACGGCGAGAGCCTCGACCAGATGCTCAGGGCCATCGCCGGCAACGACCTGCGCATCGACCGCGACAAGGAGATGATCATCATCCGTAAAAAAAGATAACAACCCTGCTGCCTATGAGTAAAACGAATTGACCCCAACCGACCCCGCAACAAAAAAGAATCGGAGAGTCGCTACCTCCCCGATTCACGTTCCCAGTCATTAAAACTCGCATCTTAACAACCTAAACTTCACAAAAGTATGAAAAGTGATCCTATTTCAAAATTTATCAGACGATTTTTTGAAGGATCAACCGTATTGCTGCTCGCTTTGGTGATGCTGTCGCTGCCGGCCGCAAGGTCATCGACAGCAAGCTCTATTCGCTCAACAAGGCCGGCGAGACCCCCTATCGCGACCTCTTCACGCGGGAATCGCCCCTGACCAACGAAAACATCCTGGTGCTGTGCGCCAGCGGCGCCAACGGCTATCTGGGAACGACCAACTGGTGGTTCAACGTGGCCACCTACGGCAGAATGTGGAGCCCGGTCCGCTCGTTCGTCAACACCTACCTCAACACCGACGGTTCGCGCTTCACGGATCAGGCCGATTACGCCCGGAAGAGCTTCTCCCAGGAGCTCGTCGGACGTGACAAACGCCTCGAACAGAGCATCCGCGGTCTGAACTACCTCTACGACGGCGAGGTCACCGTCGCGCAGCTCGGCATCGCCAACCTGACGGGCTATCACATGATCAAGTTCTCGCAGGACGGCCAACAGTACGAAAACGGCAAAAACACCAACAGCATTCCGATCATCCGCTATGCCGAGGTGCTGCTCAACTACGCCGAGGCCCAGGCCGAACTCAAAGGCGGAAGCCTTTCGGCCTCGGACTGGGAGCTGACGATCGGCGCCCTGCGCGAGCGGGCCGGCGTCTCCCCGACCCAGCCGACCTCCGTCGACACCTATCTGCAGAAGACCTTCTATCCCGATCTGACGAGTGTCGATCTGCTCGAGATCCGTCGCGAACGAGCCATCGAACTGCTCTGCGAAGGATTCCGCTTCGACGACCTGCGGCGCTGGAAATGCGGCGAACTGCTCGTCACGCTGCCCTGGAACGGCATCCACTTCCCGGCACTCAACACCCCCCACGACCTCAACGGCGACGGGGTGACCGACGTCTGCATCCTGACTCCCGGTTCGAACGCCCCGTCGGGTTTTGCGGGAACGACCGTCGAACTGAAGGTCGTCTTCGAGAACGAAAGCGAGGTTTCGACCGAGGCCTTCAAGGAGGACGGCACACTCAAGGCCTCCTACTATGCCGTAGGTTCCGATCAGACGGGATACGACCTCTACTGGTTCCCGGGTGAGGAGCGGATCTGGTATGACGACGACCGGCAGTATCTCTATCCGATCCCGGCTCAGGAGATCCGCAACTACCTCGCGGCCGGATATACGCTGACCCAGAACCCCGGCTGGACCAACTAACCGTAAAAAAGAGTACAACCATGAATATCAGAACGTTGTTTTTATCCCTGATCGCGGTGACGCTGCTGACGGCCGGATGCGGAGACAGCGACCCCGACTTTTCGGAATTCTACAAGGGCCCCGAAACCGAGGAGCCCGGAACCCCCGATGAACCCACTGATCCGGATGCTACGCAGATGACCGTCAAGGCCATGTCGTTCAACATCCGCTATGCCAACAACAACAATCCCGAATTGGACGGCGACAACCGCTGGGACTACCGTAGGGACTGTCGTAAAAAGAATAAAACTTTATAACGAATTGATTGCCAATGTAATATAAAATTTGTATCTTAGCTAA
>NZ_CALUHA010000028.1:0-33903 GCF_944320325.1 Alistipes megaguti | reverse complement strand
TTCGGAGAGGAGCGTTTGGCTCCCTTCCGGAAGGAGGACCCCCCCCTTAACTCCGGCTACTTCGAGATCAGATTGTCCTTCTCGATGTCCTTGAAATAGCGGTAGGTGGCTACGCGCAGCTCCTCGGCGGCCGGGTCGTCGCACACCAGAATGCCGTTCGGGTGCACCTGCAGCGCCGAGATCGTCCACTGGTGGTTGTATGCCCCCTCGACGCCGTGACGCACGGCGCGAGCCTTCTTGTGGCCCGTGGCCAGGATCAGCACCTTCTTGGCCGAAAGCACCGTCCCGACGCCGACCGTCAGTGCCGTCTTCGGCACCAGCGTCACGTCGCCGCCGAAGAAGCGCGAGTTGACCTGAATCGTATCCTGCGTCAGCGTCTTGACGCGCGTGCGGGAGTTCAGCGACGAGAAGGGCTCGTTGAAGGCGATGTGGCCGTCTTCGCCCACGCCGCCCATGAAGAGGTCGATGCCGCCGGCCTCGACGATGCGCGCCTCATAGTCGGCACACTCCTTGACCAGATCCTCGGCGTTGCCGTCCAGAATATTGACATTCTCGGGCTTGATGTCGATGTGCTTGAAGAAGTTGTTCCACATGAACGAGTGGTAGCTCTCGGGGTGCTCCTCCGGCAGACCGACGTATTCGTCCATGTTGAACGTGATGACGTTCTTGAACGATACTTCGCCCGTCTTGTGGCGGCGGATCAGCTCCTTGTAGGTTTCCAGCGGCGTCGAGCCGGTCGGGAGTCCCAGCACGAAGGGTGATTTCGTCACCTGCTCCTTGGCCTTGATCTGCTGGATGATGTAGTTGGCAGCCCACTGGGCTACCTGCTGCGGGGTGTTTTCAATGATTAAACGCATGTTGTAACGTTTTTTGTTGATTCCTTAGAACATTCTCACAAAGACCTCGATGGCCTGATATTCGGCCATGCCCAGCTGGTCGTAGAGCTTGGCCGTGTGCTGTGTACGCTCCTCGGCGCGCTGCCAGAACTCGCGCGGGTCGTCGCCCGGGAAGGGCATGATATCCTTCTGCGAGAGGTGGCGGTAGATGGCGTGACGCTTCATGATCAGCTCGTCGGGCGACAGGGGCACCGCCATGTCGACCATGCCGAGATCCCACTCCATCCAGGCGCCGCGGTAGAGCCACAGGTGGCAGCCCTTCATCCACTCGTCGTCCTTGACGATCTCCAGCGCGGCCAGCACGGCCTCCATGCAGGTGCGGTGCGTGCCGTGGGGGTCGGCCAGGTCGCCGGCGGCATAGATTTGGTGAGGCTTGATCTCACGCAGCAGGTTGACGATGATGTTGATGTCCTTTTCGGTGAGCTGGCCCTTCTTGATGCCGCCCGTTTCGTAGAACGGCAGGTTGAGGAAGTGGGCGTTCGTGTCGGGGTTCAGACCGAACGAGCGGACGGCGGCACGGGCCTCGGCGCGGCGGATCGAACCCTTCAGATCGAGCAGTGCACGCGGTTCGGGTTCGCCCTTCTTCTTGCTGGCGATGATCTTCTTGACCTCCTCGTAGTGGTCGGCGTAGCCCAGTTCGCGGGCCGTGTCGATATTCTGTACGACGACATCGTCGTGTACGGCGACGTTGCCCGACGTTTCGTAGGCGACGTGTACGTCGTGACCCTGCTGGACGAGGCGGATGAACGTACCGCCCATCGAGATGACGTCATCGTCGGGGTGCGGCGAGAAGATCACCACGCGTTTGGGGAAGGGCGTTGACGGTACGGGACGCGTTGAGTCGTCGGCATTGGGTTTGCCGCCCGGCCAGCCCGAGATGGTGTGCTGCAGGTCGTTGAAGACGTCGATGTTGATCTGGTCGAACGTGCGGCCCTGTTCGAGCAGTTCGCCCAGCGAGTTTTCGATATAGTCCTTGTAGGTAAGCTTCAGGATCGGCTTCTTGACCACGCCGCAGAGCCATACGACGGCCTTGCGGACGAATTTCGGGGTCCATTCGCAGGGTCCGACCATCCACGGGGTCTGTTCGCGGGTGAGCAGTTGTGCGGCGTTTTCGTCGATCACCACCTCGATATTGGGGTGGGCCTGCAGGTAGGAGGCGGGGACCATTTCGGAGATCTCGCCCTCGACCACCTTCTGGATGATGCGGGCCTTCTCCTCGCCCCAGGCCATGAGGATGATGCGGTCGGCGCGCATGATCGTGTCGATACCCATCGTGATGGCCATCTTGGGGGTGTTCTCCAGTCCGAAGAAGGAGCTTGACTGGATCTTGCGTGTGTTGTAGGTCAGCTGAACCAGCCGGGTGCGCGAACGCGAGTAGGAGCCCGGTTCGTTGAACCCGATCTGACCGTCCTCGCCCACGCCGATGATCATCAGGTCGATGTGGCGTACGGCCAGGTCATACGAGGCGCAGTACTCCGAGATGCGCTCTTCGGGCACCGTACCGTCCGGAATGTGGACATTCTCGGGCAGGATGTCGATGTGGTTGAGGAAATCCTCGTGGATGCGGAAGTTGCGGCTCTGCTGTTCGGAGGATTTGATCGGGTAGAACTCGTCGAGGCTGTAGACGGCCACGTTCTGGAAGCTGATCTGCCCCTCCTGGTGACGTTTGACCAGTTCGCGGTAGAGACCCAGGGGCGTGCGGCCCGTCGTGAGACCCAGGACGAAGGGCTGAGCCTCTTCGTAGACCTCGTTCGAGGAGTGGATTTCGTTGTAGGTGCGGATGGCCTTCACGATCGTGTCGGCCACGTACTGTACACCCTGGTATTCGTTTTCGTAGACCCGGGTGTGGATTTTTTCGTAGCGATGGATGATGTCGCGCGGAGCCGAGTCGGCGATCAGGCCGCCGTCTTTCGGCAAGGAATACTTGTTGTTCATTTTGATGTTATGAATTGCATATTTTCGGTTTACTTTTCAAAAAGGATCCGTTCGAAGAATTCGGGGCGATGGAAATCGGGCTTCTCCGTTTGAATGGGGCGCCACGAGAGGAAATGCGGATGGGAGAGGTTGTCGCCGCATTTGTAGAGGTTGATACGGGCCTCCAGACCGCTCCAGTCGTCGATCCGGTGACAGAAGAGCGCCTGCGGCGGGATGGCCAGCATCACCGACCAGTGGTTGTCGCCTTCGCGCTCCTCGAAGGGTTCGCCGAAGGGGAGGCTGGTCGTACGTTTGACCCGGTCGATGATCTCCTGCCGGGCGCGGTTGGCATCGGCGCGCGAATGCTGGTATCCGAGCAGCATGTGTCCGATACAGGTGGTTTCGAAGTTGTAATAGCCCGAGTCGTTTCCCGGCGAGATGAAGAACTCCACGCAGGAGTCGGTCCATACCTGGCCGTTGTCCCTGTCTACGCGGGCGGCGGTGTAGTTCTCCTCGACATCGAAGCGCAGCATCAGCAGCTTGCCGGTGTGGAACATCCGGAAGCGCACCTGCGGGGCATAGGGATAGTCGTCGGGCCAGTTGCAACAGGCAATCGGTCGCGGACTGATTTGTGCGAAAGCCTCTTCGACGGCTTTCCGGTTTTCGGGGTCGATGCCCTCGATCTTGCGAATCTCCATCATCACTTTCACTGTTTTGTCAGTTGTATTTGGCGACCGTTTCGCGGACGATGCGGCACATCTCGGTGTATTGCTCCTCCATGCTTTGCAGGAGTTTGTATTGGGCATGCGTGCGCACGAGGTTGTGCTCCGGGTATTTGATCTTGTAGTAGAGGTCTCCGTCGATGTAGTCCATCAGGAAGCGCAGCACCTGTTCGTAGGTGATGTACCGGGCCGAGAAGGCCAGGTGGTCGATCTCCGACTGCGTCAGCTGGCGGGCCCGCTGCGAGAGATAGCCCTCGGTGTAGGCGCGGAACATCTCGATCGACATGCCGACGCGTGAGAGGTCGCGGTCGTCCTCGTCGCCCGTATTGGTGTAGGAGCGGATGGCGTCGCCGAAGTCGTTGAGCGACGTGGAGTTCATCACCGTATCCAAGTCGATGGCGCACAGGACGCGTCCCTGCTTGTCGAAGAGGATGTTGTTGATTTTCGTGTCGTTGTGGGTGACGCGGGTGGGAATCGTACCATCCTCGACCAGCTTCCAGAAATCGAGCATCTCCGCGCGGCGCGACTCGATCCATCCGATCTCCGTCGCAAGGTCTTTCACCCGTCCGGCGGCATTGCGTTTCAGCGCCTCGTCCCACTGCACGAAGCGGTAGCGGATGTTGTGGAAGCCGGGGATCGTCTCGACGAGCGGCTCCGTAAAGTCGGCCAGCTGGGCCTGGAACTTGCCGATCCCCTCGCCGCCCTTGCGGGCGAGTTCCGGAGAGTCGGCCTTGTTGTAGGCCACCGTGTCGGCGATATAGACCGTGACGGCCCAGTATTCGCCCTCGGGATCGACGTAGTAGAGTTTTCCGTCGCGGGTCGGGACGACGGTCATCGCCTCGCGCATCGGGTCGCCGCCTTCGGCAATGACCCTGCGGCGGATGTGTTCCGTCACCTTGCGGATGTTCTCCATCATGCCCGGCACATCGGGGAAAATGCTTTTGTTCTTGCGTTGGAGGATGTAGTCCGGGGCATTGCCGGCGGTCCGGATGAGGAAGGTGTCGTTGATGAATCCGTCGCCCAGCGAGTCGATCGAGTCGATCGTCCCCTGCAGGGCGAAATGCGATGCTATGTCTTGCAATGCGGCTTTCATAAGGCGGTGGTCGTTTCGGTTTCAGATAAAATTCGGGAACTGCTCCCTAAGCACTCCAAAGATATTCAAAATAACGCACATATGCAACCCGGAAAAGCAAAAAAGCCTGCTTTCCGAGGAGAAAAAAGCAGGCTTTGAGACTTCATTTCGAATGGGTTGCGTTATTCGATAGGGTCAATAACGGTGAAGGTCACCTCATAGGTCTGAATCCCGGATTCGCCCTGGTAGTTGCCATTGGCGACGACGAAGGTGACCGTATAGGTTCCGGGCTTGTCGTAGGTGTACGAGTAGCTCTTCACGTCGTCCGTGACGCCCTTGATGCTCAGGCCCGTATCGGGAGAGGTAAGGTTAAGGGACATTGGCGTCGAGAATATCCACGTGTCGATCAGATACGGACACATCGTTCCCGATTCGATGGCGTTCAGGATGATGTTGCCGGCATTCTGACCGTACTGCAGGTATCCGATCTTCGAACCTGTCGAGTAGGTATCGTACTCTTTGCCGGCCATTTCGTTGGCCATATTGAAGTTGACGAACTGCAGATCCGTGTAGCTCAGCAACGTCGATTCGCGGTTTTTGAACTTGACCTCCAGTGACGTGTTGATGTAGTAGTTTCGCTGGGCGGTGACATCCTTGGGGTGCCAGCGGATCAGCAGTGTGAAGTTGTCGGTCAGGGCGGTGCCGTTGCCGTCGACGTCGAGCAGGTTGCAGGTGGTGGTGCCCCACTGGCCGCTTTTGCTCTCTTCATTGACCTCCAGGCGGGTCCAGTCGGCGAAGTTGCCGGCTTCGATGGCTTCGATTGTGGCTTTGTCGGTTGCGGCATTGTCTCCCGCGAGTCCCTCGAAGCGGTCCGATGCGTAGACTTGGACGTCTCCCGTGTTTGAGCCCGAACGGCGTGACAGGGAGAAGGTCAGTTGACAGGTTTCGAGCTCCGATTTGGGCATGGTCGTACGGTCGCGGTAGCGGTATTCGTGGCCGACGTCGCCGCTCCAGAAGGTGATATAGTCGGCGTTGCCTTCGAAGTTGAAGACGACGGGTTCGCCGACGCGGTAGGTGTTCGTCGGGGCGAGCCGCACGGCAAAGTCCAGCGGTTCGTAGATTTCGTCGTGGTCGCACGAACTTCCCGCAACTGCGAGGGCGAGAGCTGCGGCAAGATATGTGATCGGTTTTGTTTTCATCGTATGCGCTGCTGTTGTGCGTTTTACCATAAGGGATTCTGTGTGAGGGCGTGGTTCACGGCCAGCTCCTTGGTCGGGATCGGCAGGTAGATGTGCCGTTCGGAGACGTTGGCATAGGTCGAGGCCGCATAGTCGGTGTAGGTGACGTTGCGGTATTTGTTTTCCGCCGGGATGTTGGTGCCGGCCTGATGCATCCGATCGACGAAGATGCCCCAGCGGATCAGGTCGTATTTGCGCAGTCCCTCGAAGACCAGTTCACGTCCGCGCTCGTTGCGCACCAGTTCGCGGAACGACTGCGGGTCGTTCAGCTGGTTTTCGTTGGTCTGGATGCCGGCCCGGGTGCGGATCTCGCGGATGGCCTCCTTGGCGATGTCGTCGGGGGCGCCGTTGTACTCGTTGACCGCCTCGGCATACATCAGCAGCACGTCCGAGTAGCGCAGCAGCGGGAAGTTGATCGTCGTGTAGAGGTTTTTGGCCGACATCTGGTTTTCGTAGAGGGTCTCGCGGCGCCACTTGCCCGCATTGCGGATGGCGCACATCACGTCGGGGTTGTAGACCAGGTCGTTCAGATCGAACTTGCCTTCGACCTCCTCGAGTCCTTCGATCGTGCGCAAGGCGAAGTTGTTGTTGTAGTTCCACGGCGTGCGGTGCATGCTGCGGGTTTGCAGCAGAATGCCCTTTTTGTCCACTCCGTCGATCTTGTAGGAGATTTCGCGGCCTCCGGTTTCGTGCGATCCGCTGTAGCCCTGGAAGTTGTAGCCCGGGAGGTTCCAGATCCGGCGCCGGTCGATGACCATCTTTCCGGCGATGTTGTCCTCGTCGTCCGCCGTACTCAGGTCGCTCTCCACGCGGTCGGTCTCCGAATAGAGTTGCCAGAGGGTGTACGAACCGTTGTAGAAGCCGTAGGAGTAGTTGCAGGCCCACTCCGAGTAGTTGGTGTTGGTCGACTGCGATTTCAGTCCGATCAGGTCACCGATACGGCCGTTGGTCCACTTGTCCGCACTGGTCCGGTCGCCGAGGAACTCGGCCTCCCACATCGACTCGTGATACTGCGTGTCATACTGGTCCCGGATCATGTTGATGAAGACCTCCTCGTAGCTCGGGTTGAGGTGATGCTTGCCCGATTCGATCACCTTGTAGGCCCAGTCGGCGGCCTTCTTGTACATCTCCTTTTTCGGGAGGCCCTCCACCTCGGCTACGGATTCGCCGGCCATGAAGAGGTAGATCCGGGCCAGAATGCCTTCGGCCACGGTCTGGCTGACGCGCGAGGGGGTCTGGTCGACCTCCGGATCGAGATCGCCGACGACGGCCTCGATCTCGTCCACGCACCATTTGAGCACCTGCTCCTGGGGTGTTGCGGCCAGCTGCACGTCATTGGGGTTGGGCGAGGTGGCCGCCTCCACGCGCAGGGGCACGTCGCCCCAGGCCTGGGCCAGCAGGAAGTGGTAATAGGCCCGCAGGAACCGGGCTTCGGCCACGTATCGGCTTTTCGGTGTCGAGAGATCCTCGGGATCGATCTGCGAGGCCTCGACGCCCTTGATGTACTCGTTGGCATTCTTGATGCCCTGATAGAGTTTGAGCCAGGCGTCGTAGATGACGGCTGTTCCGGCCGTATGGTTGTAGCGGTCGGGGCGGGTGTCGATGTTGTTGTAGTTGTTGAAGTAGCAGAGGTCGTCGGCGTTGCTGATCTGCAGCGAATAGTAGTTTCCGTAGAGCTCCTCGCTGCTCAGCGGGCCGTAGACACCCGCCAGACCGTACTGGAGTTTGGTCTCGGAGGTGTAATAGTTCTCTGCGGGGATGATCTGCGGGTCGGTGTCGAGGAACGAGCAGGCCGAGAGAGCCGTGCCGAAGAGCGCCAGGGTCCCCAATCGGTATATGTTTTTCATTTTCATGACGAGATGGTGCTTTTGGACGTTAGAACGTGATGTTTACACCGGCCGTGAACCCGTAGGCACGGGGATAGGCCGACCAGTCGAACCCGGGCGTAAGCACCGAGTTGCGGGTCGAGACCTCGGGGTCGGGACCGCTGTAGTTGGTCCAGGTCCAGATGTTGTCGGCCGAGACGTAGAGGCGCAGCGAGCTGATGCCGGCCTTGCGCAGCTGGCGGCTCGGGATGGTGTATCCGAGCGAGACGTTTTTCAGCCGCAGGAACGAACCGTCCTCGATCACGCGCGACGAATACTCCTCGCTGCCCGTAGCGGCTGCGCGCGGAGTGTCGGAGGTCGGGTTCGACGGGGTCCAGCGGTTGGCATACGAGGCCAGCTGGTTGGTCTGGGATTTCCAGCCCGACTCGAAGATCAGCCGGTTGGCGTTGAGAATGTCGTTGCCGTAGCTCCACGAGAAGAAGATGTTCAGGTCGAAGTTCTTCCAGGTGAAGTTGTTGCTGAAGCCGCCCGTATGGAGGGGCTGGCCGCAACCGATGATCGTACGGTCGTAGTCGTCGATCTTTCCGTCGCCGTTCATGTCGCGGTATTTCATGTCGCCGGGCTGCATCTTGTTGCCCTTGTAGGCGGGGATGCCGTCGCGCAGGTTGCCGGCGGCGTCGAAATCCTCGGGCTTGTAGGTTCCGTCGTAGATGAAGCCGTACATCATGCCCGTGGGTTTGTTCACCTGCGAGATGTAGGGGAACTGCGAGTTGAAGTGGGTCTCCCAGGTGACGGAGGTCTGCAGCGTGTTCTGGTTGTCGACCAGCGCCAGGATGCGGTTGCGGTTGAAGGCGATGTTGAACGAGGTCGACCACTGGAACTGACGCGTCTTGATGTTGACCGTCTCGAGCGTGAACTCGAATCCGCGGTTGCGGATCTTGCCGATGTTGAGCATGCCCTGTTCGTAGCCGCTCGTGGCGGGCAGCAGGGCGTAGAGCAACAGGTCGCGCGTCACCTTGTCATACCAGTCGGCCGTCACCTTGAGGCGGTCGTCGAAGAATCCCAGGTCGATGCCGACGTTCCACTGCTCGGTGGTCTCCCACTTGAGGCGGTCGTTGGCCATGTTCGAGAAGTAGTAGCCCGGGACGCGCTGACCGTCGAAGACGTAGTCGAACGAATCGCCCGAACCCGGCGTGACGGTGATCTGCGAATAGAAGTCGTAGGGGGTCTGGGTGCGGTTGTTACCCGTCAGACCCCACGAGAAGCGGAGTTTTCCGTTCGTGAGCCAGTCGGATTTCTTGAAGAGGTTCTCGCGGTTGAAGTTCCACGAGGCGCCCACCGAGGGGAAGTAGCCCCAGCGGTTGCCGGCGGGGAATTTCGACGATCCGTCGGCGCGGAACGAGAAGGTCAGATAGTACTTGTAGCGGAAGTTGTAGTTCGCGCGCAGGAACATCGACATCATCCGCCAGTCGTAGTAGTTGCTCGGCACGCTCTGATAGCTTCCGGTGTAGATGCCGGCGATGCCGAGCTCCTCGGAGGTGATCTGCGTCGAGGAGATTCCCTCGTAGGTATTGTTCTGGCCCTGCAGCGAAAGTCCGACCATCATGTCGACGTTGTGGTTGCGGCCGAAGCGGCGCTTGTAGTTGAGCGTGTTTTCGTTGGTCCAGCTCGACTGGTCGGTCCAGTAGATGGCTCCGTTGACCCCCTTTCCGCTCGGCGAGCCGGGGTATCCCGTGTAGGTCTCCGTGCCGTTGAACTCTTCGCGGCGGCGCTTGTTGAGCACATAGCCGCCCGTGGTCTTGAAGGTCAGCTCGGGGGTGATCTTCCACGTCAGGGCGATATTCGAGTTGAGGTAGTCGACCAGCGTCTTGCGGTACTCGTTCTGAGCGGTCTTGACCGGGTTGAAGCGGTAGTCGTTCGACCCGTCGACCGACTCGTCGATGATCGTGTTGAGCAGATCCTGCCCGGGCTTGCCTACGGGACGGTAGCCCCAGACCGAATACATCAGCCAGCCCGACGACGAGGAGGTCGTTTCGGCCGTGGTGGGGTTCACGCCGTTGGTGGCCGTGCGCGAGTAGTTGACGTTGGCGTTCAGCGAGAGTTTCTTGGTGATCGGGAGCGTGAAGTTGGCCTTGCCCTGATAGCGCTGGAAGTTCGAGCGGATGATGATACCGTCCTGGTCCAGGGCCGAGAATCCGACATTGTAGCGCAGACCCTCCTTGGTTCCGCCCGAGAGCGAGACGTTGTAGTTCTGCTGGAAGGCCGTGCGGTAGAGTTCGTCCTGCCAGTCGATGCCGGGGATGTTGCGGTAGTCGTCGAGGGTGAGGTTGCGGCCCAGCTCCTCGCTGTAGCTGTAGTAGGAGCTCTCCATCGAGGTGGGGCTGACCAGCTCGTCCTGCAGGCGGACGAACTCGTAGCCGTCCATCAGGTCGATCTTGTTGGCGATGTGGCTCATCGAGAACGAGGCGCTGAAGTTGACGGTGGGTTTGCCCTCCTTGCCGCGTTTGGTGTTGATGACGATGACGCCGTTGGCGCCGCGCGCACCGTAGATGGCCGTTGCGGAGGCATCCTTCAGCACGTCGATCGACTCGATGTCGGCGGGGTTGATCGACGTGGCGAACGACCCTTCGGAGGGGAATCCGTCGATGATGTAGAGCGGGGCGTTGCTCTGCGTGAGGGAGTTGTTTCCGCGGATGGTGATGTTGGCCTCGGCGCCCAGCGAACCGTCGCCCGTGGTGACGACCACGCCGGCGATGCGTCCGCCCAGGGCCTGGTCGAAGCTCGTGACGTTGGCCTTCATCATGGTACCCAGGTCGGCCTTGGCCACCGAACCCGTCAGGTCACGGCGCGTGGTGGTGCCGTAACCGATGTTGACGATCTCGACGGCCCCCAGCTGTGTAGCCTCTTCCGTCATCTTGACGTTGATGGCCGTTCGTTTGCCGACCATCTCCTCGACGGTCGTATATCCCAGGTAGGAGAAGACCAGCGTCTGGTTTTCGGCGACCTTGATCGCGTAGTTTCCGTCGACGCCGGTGGTGGTGCCGGTGGTGGTCCCTTTGACCACGACGTTGACACCGATCAACGGGACGTTGTTCGAGTCGACCACTCGTCCGACCACGTTGTTCTGTGCGAAAGCCTCACCGCTCAGCAGGACCGACAGGGTCAGCAGACACGCTGCGGCCGTTCGTTTGAGTGCTTTTTTCATAAATGATTCTGGTAGGTTGTGGGGTAAATGGGGTTATTTCTTCTTCAGGTGGAACTCCACGGGCTGCCCGTGCCGGCAGGTGACCTTGAGCCGGGTGGCGTCGGCCGCGGGGGTCAATTCGACGCCGGCGGCCGGAACCGTGAGTTCCCAGGTCCCGCTCAGCAGCAGTTGCTTTTCGATGGGCTGGCTCTCCTGACGCGTGGTGTAGCTCTTTTCGGTGATTCCCAGATCGGGCGTGCAGACGCTCATGACGACCTCGCCTTCGGGCGTCGTGCGCTCCATGACGATCGTCTGGTCAGTCACCTCGCGGAGCAGACCGTCGCCCCGGTACTCCTCGAAGCAGACATATCCGGTGATTCCCGTCTGCAGGTCCTTCACCACGTGGGCCGCATTGTCCTTGCGCAGCACCTCGTATTCGTCCTTCTTGAGCAGGCGGTTGATCTCCTTGTTCGAGGGCTGGATGTAGACGACGTATTCGTATCCGGCCTGTTTCGGGGCGCGGCCGTGGTCGATCCATGCCGAGGCGAAGTCGCCGGTCTGCATGGCGTGTGTCTTGTCGTTGGGCGAGGACTGCTCCTGCTTGGCGATGTTCAGCACGGCGACGTCCTTCACCACGTAGAAGTTGCCCTTCGTGTCGGAGATCACCACGCGCTCACCGCTCTTCGAGAGTTGGAGCGGGAAGGTGTCGTAGATCTGGCCGTCGACCTCCAGCGCTTCGCCGCGATCCTCCATGTTGAGCTGGAAGAGGGTGGTTTCGGTGGGGTACGACGTATTGTTGTTGTCGATGCCGCTGCCGAGGAAGACCATCCGGTTGTCGAAGCAGAAGACGGTCTTGTAGGCCGTGGCGCCGGGGGTGAAGTTCTTGCGGTTGCCCTCCGTGAGATGCAGTACCAGAATACCGTTTTGCCCCTCGAGCGACGAGGCGCCCGAGAACCGGTTGGGGTTGCGCTCCATGAGCGTGCCGGGGAGCGGGCTGTTCAGTTCGGCCCACGGCAGGTGGATGGTGGTGGCGCCGGGCACGCGGTTCCAGTCCCAGCCCTCCTGTTTGAATCCGCTGTCGAAGGCCGTCACGGGGTTGCCCGAGCCGATGATCGGCGCCGTGCCGTAGCTCTGGTAGCGGCCGTAGCGGTTGTCGCGGGTGTAGATCTCCGAGCCCCAGACATCCGTGTTGAAGGCCTTGAGGGTGACCATCCAGTCGGCGCGGCGGTGGATGCCCAGGGCGCCGTAGTTGTAGACGAAGAAGCCCGAAGGGGTGGGCCCGGTCTCGATCCCCTCCTTTTTGAAGAGGCTGTTGAGCTCCTTGTCGGTGCCTTTCAGACGCAGGTAGGCGCCGGCCAGTTCCGGATCGACGGCCTTGCCGCTGCCGGTCAGGTCGCCCAAGGCGGCCAGATAGCCGAAGGCGTTGACATCGGCATCGGGGATGCGGCCGTTCTTGTTCAGCGGGTGACGGCCGGCGATACCGATACCCCAGTCGCGCAGGTTGGTGTAGTTGGCCATGGTCATCAGCGCCAGCTTGAAGCACTTGCGGCCCTGTTCCGTGAGGTTGAACTCGGTGCCGCGGACCGCCTTGCAGTAGTACCCGATGGCGGCGAAGGCGCCGGTCGAGTAGGCGGGGTAGAGGCCGCCGTGGTGGAAGGTGGTGCCGTCGACCTTGATGCCGCCGATGGTGCCCGGGGTGAAGTCCAGACTCCCGGACATCCAGCGCGAGAGCCCCTTCATGGCGCGCAGCTGTTCGGCTTCGGTGGGGAGCATCAGGGCGCTGATGAGCTTGGGCATGAGCAGCGTATGCCACGAGTCGAGCAGCTCGTCGCGGCCGTAGACGTAGGGTTTGCGCGTCTCGGAGAGTCCGCTCCAATAGGCCAGCACGCGGATATACTCGTCGGTTTTGCCGCGCTGGGCGATGCGGTCGCGCATGAGCCACATGGCGTCGTAGATCTTGCGCACGTTGTAGCCGTAGTGGTGGTTCGTGCCGTTGCCGTGGCCGAAGGCGAAGCCCTGGTCGATGGCGTAGTCCATGACCAGGAAGAAGTCGTCCTCGTATTTCGGATCGTTGTTGATGTAGCTGTTCAGGGCGAAGGCGTTGAGCATGTTCTCGATGTCGTCCAGACGCAGTTCGCCCTTCGTGCGGTTGCACTCGTCGTTCGAGAGCAGCGGGGCGCCGATGATCCCGCCGTCGTCCGTGCGGTGGATCCCGGCGGCCGCGAAGGTCTTCAGCGCACGCGGGATGATCGTGCCGTTGATGTAGTTGGCGCTCGACATGTTGGCCTCGACGATCGAGGTGATGCGCGACTTGACCAGATCGAGCTCCTGCTTTTCTTCGGGGGTGAGTTCGTGCAGCGGCTCGTCGTACGTGTACTGCTCCCATTCCCAGAGGCGGGCCCAGTGCCAGAGCGAACGCTTGAGGTTGCAGTTGTTGTCGGGGATCTGCTGGTCGGGGGTGATCTGGTCGTGGAGTTTGGTTTCGGCGAAGGTCAGGCGGTCGAGGAAGAGTTCGCCGCTCGTGACGCCCTCGGGGGTGGAGATCACCATGCGCGAGATCTGCTGCGAGGAGTGGTCGCCGGGCATGTCGCCGTACTTGATCCAGCAGGCGCGCCATCCGGTGAAATCGAGGTGAAAATCAAAGTAATAGGGGGTTTCGCCCGTCGGGGTTTCGAAGGCGAAGTGCAGATCGGCATCGACGGCCCGGGGGTTGTAGATCCAGAGCATGATGCCGGCTTTCTTGACGCGGAACGAGCGCATGAGCTGTCCGAAATCGTTGTATTGGAGCGTCGAGGGGGCTGTCCAGCTCCAGAGCATCGACTGCTGTCCGTCCTTGAAGTGCTTCGTGCTGGGGGTGAGGGTGCTGTTGTCTCCGGCGACGAAGGCCTTGGGGATTCCCGTTTCGAAATTGATTTTTGCATCAATGGCGGCGTGGACGGGGAGGCTCCCGAGGATGGTTGTAAGCGTCAAAACGGCTGATAATCCGTATAATAAGGTCTTTTTCATGCGATTCAATTTGTTCAAAAATAACGAAAGAATCCGTTCTGCCCAAATTTGAGGCAGAGAAAATGACAAAAATTTACGTAGTATTGGAAAAAAATGTTAAAAAATAGGGGTAAGTCTGGAAATTATTTTATCTTTGTGCACAAAGTGCGGTTGGGTTAGTGAAAAAATAATGGAATGGAGGGGTTGATAAATCTGTCTTCCATACAAATGTGTAATTTTTATAATCGGTAAATTCGAATTTATGACTGTTATTTCAAGATGCGCGACAGCCGCGCTGCTTGCCGGAGGAGTCATTGCTTGTACGCAGGCCCCGAAGACAACCTCGATCATCGACGACAACGTGGCCGTAGCCAAACAACAGCTCGCCATGCTGGCCGATTCGAGCGAAACGGGCGGCGTGATCCGCATACCCTCGACCTACAAGAACGGACGCATCGACTATGTGCCGACGGATGACTGGGTGAGCGGCTTCTTTGCCGGTTCGCTCTGGTACATGTACGAACTCACGGGCGACGAGGCGTGGGCCGACCGGGCACGCAAGCATACCGAGATCCTTGACTCGATCCAGTATCTGCAGTGGCACCACGACGTGGGCTTCATGATCTACGACAGCTATGGAAACGGCCTTCGGCTGAAGAATATCCCCGGATACAAGGAGGTGATCGTGCAGACGGCCCGGTCGCTGGCGACGCGTTTCCGCGAGGTGCCGGGCGTCATCCAGTCGTGGGATGCCGACCGCGGCTGGCAGGGTGAGCGGGGCTGGCAGTGCCCGGTGATCATCGACAACATGATGAACCTCGAGCTGATGTTCAAGGCCACGGAGTTCTCGGGTGACAGTACCTTTTATAATATAGCGGTGAGCCATGCCGACCGCACGATGAAAGAGCACTTCCGCGACGACTACAGCTGCTACCACGTGGTGGACTACGATCTCAAGGACGGTCACGTGCGGGGACGCTGCACGGCACAGGGTTATGCCGATGAGTCGGCCTGGGCGCGCGGACAGGCGTGGGCCGTCTACGGTTATACGACCTGCTACCGCTATACGGGCGACAAGCGCTATCTGGACCACGCGGAGAAGGTGGCCTCGTTCGTGCTCAACGACAAGAACATGCCCGAGGATCTGGTTCCCTACTGGGACTACGACGCGCCGAATATCCCGAACGAGCCGCGCGATGCCTCGACGGCCGCCATTCTGGCTTCGGCCTTCTACGAGATGTACACCTATACGAACAACGCCCTCTACAAGGAGAAGGCCGACCGGATGATCGAGTCGCTCTCGTCGCCGGCCTACCGGGCTCCGGTGGGAGAGAACGGCGGCTTCCTGCTGATGCACTCGGTGGGCAGCATCCCGCACGGCAGCAACGTTGACGTGCCGCTGAACTACGCCGACTACTACTTCCTCGAGGCGCTGATCCGCAAGGGTCACGTCGAGGCGGGCGAACCGCTGTTCTGATGCGAAAGGAGGTGGGCGCATGCGCAGGGTGATTCTTCTTGCCGCGGCCGCTGTCTGGTCGCTGACCCTCTCGGCCCAATCGGCCGGGGAGGTGGCTGACGCGCGGATTCTCTCGTTCGAGGAGTCTGCGGCGCCGCTGGTGGCCGGACGCGGTTCGACGCTCTCCCTCTCCGCGGAGCACTACAAGCTGGGCAGCCATTCGGCCTGCTGGCAGTGGTCGCAGCGCGGTGCGCAGCTGCGCATCGACGCACCGATCGGTTATCTGTCCGAGAATCCCAATCCGCGCGAAACCTCCGTCTCGACCTTCGTCTTCTGGGTCTACGCCCCGGAGGCTGTCGAGGGGAGTCTGCGCTTCGAGTTCCGCAAGCAGGGACGTACCTGCGCATGGTTCGACTACGGACTGGGATTTACGGGCTGGCGCGGGGCCTGGGTAGCTTTCGACCGCGACATGCAGGGCCGGCCCGAAGAGGGAATGGATCAACTGGTCGTGACGGTCGAGGGGGCCCGGCGGGGCAAACTCTTCCTCGACCACTGGATCCTCTCCTCGTTCCAGGACGTACGGCACCATACGGCCGACTTCCAGGCGCCGTTCATCAATGCCGGTACGACGAACCACTGGCTGGTGCTGTTGGAGTCGTGGCGCCATCCGATGCCGGAGGCTCCGGAGTCAATCGACGAGGCGACCGTCCGCGACATGGCGACGGTCGGGGAGCGTCTGCGCGAACTGCTTCTCGAGGGAAAGAAACCTCTGCCGCTGGAGACCCTGCGCCGGCACTTCGAACAATACGGTATCCGCGAGAATGCGGACGGTACGCTGTGCGGCAAACCGATCTGGTTCGTGCGTTATGCCGAGACCTATATCAATCTGGGCCACCCGGACGTGGCGAAACTCTACGCGGCGAACGATCAGTTGCTGCGCGGCTACAACGACTTTCTGCTGCAGATTGCCGTGGCGCATGAAACATCCGCCGATCCGGCCGAACGGGCCGAACTGGAGCGGATGTATCTGCTGTTGACGCGCCATCTGCTGGATCAGGGCTTTGCGGCGGGGAGTGCCCAGGGCACGCTCCACCACCTGGGCTACAGCATGCGCAACTTCTATACGGCGCCGGTCCTCATGCGTGACGTACTGCGCCGCGCCGGGCTGGCGGACGACGTGCAGCAGGCCATGGAGTGGTTCTCGGGGGTCGGAGAGGTGAAACTCCCTCCCGCAACGCCGGGCATGGATATCGACGCCTTCAATACGTCGCTGATCGGCCGTCTGGCGAGCATCGTGATGCTGCCCGACACACCGCGGAAGGCGGCCTATCTGGAGGCCTTCTCGCGCTGGGTCGACAACGGCTACAAGATTACCGAGGGGACGAGCCCCTGCTTCAAGAGCGACGGCACGGTCTTCCACCACCGCCACCACTATCCGGCCTATGCCGTCGACGGCTTCAGCGGCGGGGCGGTCAATGCCGTGTGGCTGTTGTCGAAGACGCGCTTTGCCGTGAGTCGGGAGAGCCACGAGATTCTGAAACGGGCGCTGCTGGAGATGCGATTCTACTGTAACCTGCGGTCGTTCCCGCTGGCCCTGTCGGGACGTCATCCCGACGGGAAGGGGGCGCTGGTTCCGTGGCACTACGCGCGGCTGGCCGTGGCCGGTTCGCCCGACGGCCGGGAGCCGATCGACTCGGACCTGGCGGCGGCCTATCTGCGTCTGAATCCGGCGGCGGACTCCTACGCCCGTCTTTTCGTGGAGCAGGGCTTTACGGCCGAACCGTCGCCCGAAGGGACGCACGTCTACGGCTACAATGTATCGCTGTCGCACCGGCGTGGTGACTGGCTCGTCACGGTGGCCGGCCACAGCCGCTACCTGTGGGCGGCGGAGATCTACCAGGGGGCCAACCACTACGGGCGTTACCTGACGTACGGAAGCCTGCAGCTGTTGGGCGACGGCGATCCGGTGAGTGCCTTCGGCAGCGGTTTCCGCCAGGAGGGGTGGGACTGGTGCCACATCCCCGGAACGACGGCCCTCGAGATTCCGATGGAGCAGATGAAGGCCGATATCCGCAACGTCGACACCTTCTCGGGCTACGAGGAGATGCTCCTGTCGGACGAGGCGTTTGTCGGCGGCGTGAGCCACGGGGGACGCGACGGCCTCTTTGCCATGAAACTCCACGACCACGACAAGTACAACGGTTCGCTGCGGGCCCTCAAGTCGTTCTTCCTCTTCGACAACCGCATCGTCTGCCTGGGGTCCGACATCGGGAACCGCGCCGACGGAGGCGTCCACACGACGCTGTTCCAGAACTGGCTGGCGGATCCGGCCGGGGCGATCGAGGTCAACGGCGAACGGATCACGGACTTCCCTTACGAGACAACCCTCTCCGAGGGGGCCGTTCTGCGCGACAATCTGCGCAACCTCTATATCGTTCCGCAGGGGCGGGTCTGCGTCGGGAAACGCCACCAGCATTCGCTGCACGAGGAGACCGACGCCCCGACCGAGAACGACTTCGCCACGGCGTGGATCGACCACGGACGCGGTGCGGTCGACGGCTGTGGATACGAATACCTGATGGTGGTCCATGCGTCGGATGACGAGGCGGCCTGTTATGCCGGGGAACTTCCCTACGAGGTGCTGCGGTGCGATTCGACGGCCCATATCGTGCACGACCGGCCGACGGATATCGTCGGCTATGCGCTCTTCCGGGGCGGCGAGGTCGGCGAAGGATTGTTGGAACGGGTTTCGATGCCGTCGCTGGTGATGATCGGCGGCGGGGAGGAGTCGCTGACGGTCAGTGTGTCCGATCCCGACCTGCGCTTCTACGAGGGGCCGAGCGACGAGGTGTTTGATGCCGACGGCAAGCGCGTCGAGCGGAGCATCTATTCGCGCGAGTGGATCGACAACCCCTCGGGCGAATCCCTTCTGGAGGTGACGCTCCGGGGGCGTTGGGCGCTGAAGGAGGCGGACAAAGGGTGCCGGGCCGAGATCGACGGCGATCGTACGGTGGTGACCTTTGCGTGCCGCGAGGGGGCGACGCGTGAGGTGACGCTCAAATCCATGAATTAGTTGAAAAATGATGCAAGTCCGAAGAATACTTCCGTTTGCGGGGCTAGCCCTGACGGCCTGTACGGGGACGCCGGCGGCCGAGCGCCCCAATGTGATCTATGTTTTCCCGGATCAGTACCGCAACTCCTCGCTGGGTTTCTGGTCCGATCCGGAATTTGCCGCGCAGGTGAACTGGTGCGGCGATCCGGTCTCGACGCCCAACCTCGACCGCTTTGCGCGCGAGGCCACGGTGCTGAGCGAGGCGGTGAGCAACTGCCCGCTGAGCAGTCCTCACCGCGGCATGCTCCTTTCGGGGATGTATCCCGAGCGGAGCGGCGTGGTGCTGAACTGCATGTCGGAGCGGCCGGAGAGTTCGCTGCGCGAGGATGCCGAGTGTATCGGCGATGTCTTCTCGGCGGCGGGCTACGACTGCGCCTACATCGGCAAGCTGCACGTCGACTTTCCGACGCGCAACAACCCCCAGCGTCCGGGGACCTATGTGAGCGACGCCGTGCCGGAGTGGGACGCCTATACGCCTCCCGAACGGCGCCACGGCTTCAACTACTGGTATTCGTACGGCACCTACGACGTCCACAAGCATCCCCACTACTGGGATACGGAGGGACGCCGGCACGATGTCGACGAGTGGTCGCCGCAGCACGAGGTGACGAAGGCGATCGAGTACATTGAAAACCGGGATTCCCGGCGTGATTCCCGAAAGCCCTTCTTTCTGATGCTGGGGATCAATCCGCCCCATTCGCCCTACGCCTCGACCGACGACTGCGACCTGGAGGGGTATGAACTCTACCGCGACAAGTCGCTCACCGAACTGCTCGTGCGGCCGAATGCCGACACGACGATGGCCAAGGCTGCGGCCGCCCGCTACTACTTTGCCAACGTGAGCGGCATCGACCGCGAATTCGGACGGTTGCTTCGGGCTTTGGACGATGCCGGTCTGACCGACCATACGATCGTCGTCTTCGCCTCGGACCACGGCGAGACGATGACCAGCCACTCGACCAGCGATCCGAAGAACTCGATCTGGCGCGAGTCGCTGAACATCCCCTTCCTGGTGCGCTATCCGGGGCATGTCCCCCACCGGGTGGACGACCTGTTGCTCTCGACGCCCGACATCATGCCGACGCTGCTCGGACTGGCGGGGCTTGCCGACCGCATCCCGGCGAGTGTCGAGGGGCGCGACTTTTCGGCCCTGCTGCGTCAGGATGCCGTGCAGCCCGAACGTCCGCGTGCGGCGCTCTATCTGCGCAACCTCGACGGCGAGCGCGATTCCGCGGGGATGGTCCGCGGCTTCTTCCCCGAGGCCCGGGGGCTGAAGACCGCCACCCATACGATGGAACTGGCGATCGATCGCAGCGGGACGTTGAAACGGGTGCTGTTGTACGACGACGTGCGGGATCCCTACCAGATGCAGCCGCTCGATCCCAAGGCGTGCCCCGAGCTCTTCGCCTCGCTGTGCGGCGAAC
The DNA here is from genome assembly GCF_944320325.1 of Alistipes megaguti. Classification (NCBI taxonomy): domain Bacteria; kingdom Pseudomonadati; phylum Bacteroidota; class Bacteroidia; order Bacteroidales; family Rikenellaceae; genus Alistipes; species Alistipes megaguti. The sequence goes on along the minus strand of NZ_CALUHA010000028.1, from coordinate 14,074 downwards.
TGGCCGTGCTGCTTCGCGAGAACGACGACGTCTGGTATCGGGAGCGCGTGTTGGCGGAGTGGATCCCCTATGATAAGGAAAACTAAATTGAAGATGTCTATGAATAAACCTTTTTTATGGATTGCGGCGCTTTCGGCCTTTGCGCTGCAGTCGTGTCAGAAGGACGACGGGATCCGCGAGGAGATCGACTCGCTGCGGGACCGTGTGGCGGCTCTGGAGACGAAGGTCGGCGATGTGAATGCGAGCATCGTGGCCTACCACCAGCTGGTGACCGGAACGAAGGTTCTGGTCGGCGTCCAGGCGAACGACAAGGGCTATGTGATCCAGATGAGCGACGGTTCGAGCTATCCGGTCATCGAGGGCGAGAAGCTCGATGCGGTGGTCCCCGTGCTGGGGATCGACGACGAGGGTTACTGGACCGTCTCGGTGGGCGAAGGTTCGACTCCCTCGCGGATCGAGGTCGACGGCAATCCGGTTTCGGCACGGCCCGTGGTCGACGGCGAACACCAGACTGAGGCCGTGGGCCGTACGCCGCAACTGCGCGTTTCGGCTGACGGCACGTGGGAGGTAAGTCTCGACGGCGTGACCTATGAACCGCTGCGGCAGAACGGTGAGGCCGTTAATGCCGTCGGAGAAAATGTCACGATCGGTTACAGCTCGGTCTTCAAGAAGGTCGACTACGACGAGGCCTCGGGCCTTCTGACCGTCGAACTCGTCTCGGGCGAGACGCGGACGTTTGCCGTCTACGACAACTTCGGTCTGACGATCGTCACGAACAACGAGGAGGAGAGCTTCTACCTTGGCGAGACGCGCCAGTTCGAGGTCGAGCAGACGAACGTCGCCGAGGCGATGCTTCAGGTCCCTGCGGGGTGGAAGGCCACGCTGGAGGAGACGACGCTGACGGTCACGGCACCGCCCACGGCTTCGGCCTCCGGCGAACCGCTCACCCTCTCGGTGGTTGCCACGTCGAAGGAGGGGTATCTGAAGATTGCGACGCTGAAACTGAAGCTTCTAACCGACGAACTCTATGCCAACGCCTGCGAGGCGTGGCGAAATTTTGAGGCCGGAACTGCGAAGAACGTACTGCTCGATTTCTCGTATGCCGGTTACAAACACGGCGAAGTGGCTCCTCCCGATGTCTGGGGGCTGGGCTACAAGGTCTACAACGTGCTTGACTACGGACTGGATCCGACAGGGCGGACCTCCTCGCGTCAGGCCTTTGTCGCACTGTTGTCCTCGCTGAAACTCACCGGTCAGAATGACCAGGGTAAGAACCAGGCCAATGCGTCGGCCAATGCGATCATCTACTTCCCCGAGGGCGACTATGTGCTCCACAACGAGGAGGACAATACGCCGATCGGCGCGGATCAGTACACGAGTTCGGATATCATCATCCGTGGGGGCAATTTCGTCCTCAAGGGAGCCGGGCGCGACAAGACGCGGCTGATCATGGATGCCGAGAACTGGCCGAGCAATCCGGCCAACATGTGGACATCACCCGTGATGCTCAACATCAAGCACAATTCGGGTACGTCGCTGATTTCGGAGGTGACGGCGGATGCTCCGGCGGGCTCCTTCTCCGTCGAGGTGAGCGGAACCACCGGGGTGAAGACCGGCGACTGGGTACTGCTCAAACTCGAGGACTCTTCGCCCGAACTTGTGGCCCAGGAGCTGGCGCCCTATGCAGTGGAGGGAGATATGGAGGATATCAAGACCATCCATATCGAGGACTATCACCAGGTCAGGTCGGTCCGCGGCAATACGGTGACCTTTTATGAACCGCTGTTGTATGCCGTCGAGTCGAAATGGAACTGGACTCTGAACAAGTACAACCACTACGAGAACGTCGGTGTCGAGGATCTCACGTTCGTGGGCCATGCCAAAGAGCAGTTCGGCCATCATGCCGACTGGCGCGACGACGGTGCCTACAAACCGCTCAACATGATGCGTTTGACCAATTCGTGGGTGCGTCGGGTCGATTTTCAGGATGTCAGCGAGGCTCTGTCGATCGTCTCGAGCGCCAACTGTTCGGCCTACGATATCCGGATTACGGGCAACCGCGGCCACTCGGCCGTTCGTTCGCAGGGCTCGTCGCGCGTCTTTATCGGCAAGATCATCGATCAGACGAGCGGCTACGAATGTGTCACCTCGAGCGGAGCTCCGGGCAGCACCTTCCTGCAGAATGCCGGCCAGTATCACGCCTCGGGTGTCTCGAACCCGGCGCTGGGCACCGTGTTGTGGAACAATACGTGGGGAACTGATGCGATGTTCGAGTCGCACTCCAAGCAGCCGCGGGCCACACTAGTGGACCGTTGTACGGGCGGCTTCGTGCAGTGGCGCTTCGGCGGCGACAACAAGAACGTCCCCAACCACCTGCGCGATCTGACGATCTGGAACCTCAATGCCACGAACACCAAGCATGATTTCAGCGGAGTCTTCCGCTGGTGGCTGACGAACGATCCGTGGTGGAAGACGCTGCCTCCGATCATTGTGGGCTTCCATGGTGCGCAGGTCAACTTCTCCGAGGAGGACGAGCAAGGCAACCGACAGCTCGAATACCTCGAGAGCAACGGACAGGCCGTCGAGCCGCAGTCGCTCTATGAGGCGCAGTTGCGCAAGCGTCTGGGATATGTTCCCGGCTGGCTGAACTCCCTGAAATAAAAAACAATACACGATAAATTATGAAAAAGTATCTGATTTTGTTATTCGTCGCGGCGGCTGCGGTCTTTCAGTCGTGCGACAACAACGACGACCTGTGGGATGCGATCGACGATCTGAAGGGCCGGGTTCAGGCTCTCGAGACGCAGGTCGACGCCTTGAACAACAACGTCGAGGCGATGAAAGCACTCTACAACGAAGGTGCGACGATCTCCGAGGTGAGTGAAACCGACGGCACCTACACCTTGAAGCTGACCAACGGAACGACGCTCACGCTGACGCAGGGCAGTGAGGCCGAGGCGGTGATTCCGGTGGTATCGATCGATGCCCAGGGCAACTGGCAGTATACGGTCGACGGCGGGAAGAGCTTCATCTCCTTGAATGTGAATGCGGTGGCCGAAGACGGCGTGACGCCGCAGTTCCGCGTCGACGAGACGACGGGTGTCTGGCAGATCAACACGACGGGCGAGGAGTCCGGGTGGACGAATGTCAAGAATACGGCCGGCGAGGATGTCAGCGCCGTTGGCGGCACGGTGACCGACAAGTTCTTCGACAGTGTGCGTACCGAGGGTAACGTTCTTTATATCAAACTGCTCGGCGGCGAGGAGCTGCAGATCCCGATTGTCGAGGATTTCTTCTGCCGGATCGTCACCACGACGGAGGGCGTGCAGACGTTCGGCGCTGGTGAGACGAAGCGTTTTGTGGTGGAGATCCGCGGTGTGGAGACGACGGTGGTGACCTGCCCCGAGGGTTGGACGGCGCATCTGACCGAGCCGGCCAGCGAGCAGGCCGAACTGGTGGTGACGGCTCCGGTTCCCGGAGCGTCGACGCTCGGTACGCGGGCCACAGCCAACTCGTCGCAGGATGTGGCCATTCTCGCCACGACGGGCAAATATTCCTGCATTTCGAAGATTCAGGTCGAGAGTACGGGTCAGGAGGTGGAGGCCCCGACCATTTCGGTCGCCCTCTCCGCAACGACTCTTCCGACCGAGTCGACGCTGACCTTCGAAGCACAGCTTTCGGCCAATGCCGACGGCTGGAAATATATTTGCCAGAAGTCTGATGTCGTGGAACTTCCCGATGCCGCGAAGATCTTCGCCGACGGGACGACGGTTGCGGGTTCGAGCGTGACGGTTGAAGGACTGGAGGCTGAAACGACCTATAAAATCTTTGCCGTAGCCTATACGGGCGATCTGACGAGCGAAGTCTCGACGGCAGAGGGTACGACAACGGCGATTCCGGCCGATCCGAACGACTACTACGAGTCCGGTGTCGAGATCAACGGCGTGCGCTACGACAAGACGAGCGAAGGGGCCCGCTTGCTGGAGATCGATGCCGGTGCGACGGAAAATCTGACGATCAGTGTCCCCAATACGCCGACCGTCACCTTTGTCGGAGCGGACGAGAGCGCGGATTACAAGTTTGTCATGGCGCCCTCCACGAGTCTGGCTGTTGAGGCCAACAACGTCTTCATCGGTCGTTATGCCGATTCGAAGCCGACGATCACGCTGTCCCGTTATCTGGCGCTGCGCAATCCGGGCGGCACGGTGATCTTCAAGAATCTGACGCTGGATTTCGAAGGTGTGACGAAGGACAATTACATGTTCAATTTCAGCGATTCCGGCGGTGTCGGAACGCTGATCTTCGAGGATTGCGAGATTGTCTACGCCAAGCAGAGTCTGATTACGGGTTACAAAGGAACCGGTTCGATCGGCAACATCGTCTTTCGCAACTGCAAGATCCGTTACACGGGTACGGAGACGACCTATGTCATCAATCTGAGCAATCCGGGGAGCCTCAATCTTTCGACCCTGACCGGTCTCACGTTGGAAAACAACATCATTTATTCGACGCAGGCCAGCGCGAAGAATTCCGCCTTCCTGACGGCCAACAATCAGGATCTGAGTAATATGACCTTGACCGTCACACGGAATACGTTTGTCGACCTGCGTGGCAGCGGAACGACCGTGAACTCCTCGGCGCTCTTTGTTGTGAGCAAGTTCGGCAGCATTTCGTGCAAGAACAATCTCTTCTACGCCACGATCAATACGGCCTATCCGGCCGTCTTTGCCCTGACGAACAATTACGATACGGCCTGGCCGACGATCGATATGGAGCGTTCGGACAATATCTCCTACGGCAGTCAGGGGTGGAAGATGTTCTCCGAGATTTCGACCGCTTACCATCCCTCGTCGTACGATGTGGTGACTGTTCCGAAGGTAAACTCCGATCCGCTCACGACATGTGATCCTGCAAACGGCAAGTTTGTGGTCAATCCCGAATATGCCGCATTCGGCTCGACGCTCGAATAGTCGAACGTTGTCCGATATGAAAAGAGGCTGTCCCGCATCGCGGGCAGCCTCTTTTTTTGTGATCGTGGAATCGCGAAAACGGTCGTGTCGATCGTGTCGGCGGTGCGGCTGCGACAAAAAAGAGGCGGAGTTCTTCACTCCGCCTCTCTTCTTTTTGGATACCGGACCTTCCATCAGGCGATCCAGCTTGTGAGCAGCTTCATCGAACCCTCGGGCGTAAAGCGCAGCAACTGCGCCGAAGCCGGAACCAGCACAGTCTCTCCTTGATGCACCGGAACCGTTTCGCCGCGGTCGTCGGTCAGCGAGCCGTGACCCTCGAGACACATGACGACGACGAACGAATCCAGCGTCGAGAGGTCGAGCGTCTGCTCGCGGGTCAGATCGAAGAGCGACGTGGTGAAGTAGGGGCACGAAACCAATTCGACGCGCGTATCGCGGGCCGGCGTATAGTGCGTGCGGTAGTCGGGCAGCACGGTGTAGTCGATGGCACCTTTGGCCTGTTCGGTGTGCAGTTCGCGGGGTTTGCCGTCGGCACCTACACGGCCGTAGTCGTAGATGCGGTAGGTGATGTTCGAGGTCTGCTGGATCTCGGCGATGAACGATCCGGCGCCGATGGCGTGGACACGGCCGGCGGGCAGGAAGAAAACGTCGCCCGGACGGATGGCGTAATCGGCCAGAATGTCCGTGATGGTGTGGTTCTCGACGCTGGCCTCATACTCCTCGGGGGTCACCTGCTTCGAGAAGCCTGAACGCAGATGAGCTCCGGGATCGGTGGCCACGACATACCACATTTCGGTCTTGCCCTTCGAGTGGTGGCGTTCCCAGGCCAGCTTGTCGTTGGGGTGTACCTGGATCGAGAGGTCCTGCCGGGCATCGATGAACTTGATCAGCAGCGGGAATTCGTTGCCGAAACGCTCGTAGTTGGCCTTGCCCAGCAGTGCGGCGCCGTGACGGGCCAGCAGATCCGGGAGTTTGGTGCCGGCCTCGGGACCGTTCGCAACGACGGATTCGTTGCCTTCGACCCCCGAGAGTTCCCAGCTCTCACCGATGTTGTGTTGTTCGGTTTCGATCTGTTTGTAGGGGGCGATCTTCTCGCCGCCCCAGATCAGGGATTTCAGAATCGGTTGAAACTTGTACATGTCGTTATGCGTTTTGTGCATCGAGTTGACTCAGTGCGAAGGCGTAGGCGCCGACCGAGATGGCCTGGCTGGCGCCCAGTTTGGAGATCATCACGCCGATACGTTTCTGCGGATCGTAGGCCACGTAGCGGTCCGTGCCGTAGACCTGGAGCGTGCGCTGGTCGCCGCGGGCGAATTCGAGGAATTCGGCCGCGTTGTCCAGATCGTAGACCTTCATCTGTACGCGGTTGAGTTCGTTGCCGTTGAGCTGGTGGATCTTCGAGCGCAGTTCGTGCAGCAGGCTGGGCATGATCCACTTGCGGGCGGCGGTGATACCTCCGCCGATGACGATCAGACCGTCGATCAGCGTCACGGCCGTAGCCATGGCGTCGCCGGCTACCTCACCGAACTCGGCAAAGGCCTTGCGGGCCGCCTCCATGTCGCCCGGGCGGGTTCCGTCGGCGATTTCGCAGATCTCCTTGGGTTCGAAACCGTGGTCGGGGTTGCCGCTCAGTTCGCCGTAGACGCGTTTGATGGCGCGGACCGAGACGCCGTCCTCGACGATGATGTCGGGGTATTTCTTGTGGCGCAGGCAGAAGGTCTCGACGCAGGAGTTGTCGCCGCGGTTGAGGCGGTTGTCGACGACGATGCCGATGCCGAAACCCGTTCCGAACGTATATCCCAGCAGGTTCTTGTAGCGTTTGGGGCTGTTGAGGGCCTCGAGACGGGCGTTGATCTGGGGCAGGGCGCCGCCCAGGGCCTCACCGTAGGCGAACAGGTCGCCGTCGTTGTTGATGAAGACCGGGATGCCGAACGTCGCCTCGAGGAAGGGGCCCAGCGCCACGCCGTCACGGAACGACGGGAAGTTGGGCAGATAACCGCCGATGATGCCGTTGGGGTAGTCGGCCGGGCCGGGGAAGGCGAAGCTGATGGCGACGGGTTTCTCCGCAAGCCGGTCGATGATCTGCCGGAATCCGTCGACCATCGTGGCCAGACACTGATCCAGATTGTCGGCGTGTGAGGGCATGGTGATGGGTTCGACGATGAAGTGGTTGGCCTGCATGGCTCCGAAGACGAAGTTCGTGCCGCCGGCATCGAGGGTGATGACCACCCGGTTGTCATGATCGTACATATCAGGTAGAGTTTAGATTTTGCAGCGTTTTGTTCGACAAAGGTAGGAAAATTTGCCCGCACGGCCAAGCGGAAACCGACCGATCTGTCGAAAAGAGAGGCGTGCGGTTCCGGGTTCGGATAAAAAAAGAGGACCGCCGCCCATCGGGCCGGCGATCCTTTCGTTGTGTCTGGGATCGGGGAATCAGATCTTGTGCGTGAGATCGGTGTTGTGTACGCCGAGCACGGCACGGCCCGAGGGGTCGTTGCAGTTGGCGAACGACTGGTCCCAGGCCAGCGCTTCGGCCGTGCTGCAGGCCACCGACGGGACGGAGGGCACCGTGGCGGCGGCGGTCTGCGAAGGGAAGTGCTCCTCGAAGATCGAGCGGTAGAAGTACTCCTCCTTGTTCTGCGGCGGGTTGATCGGGAAACGCTCGGCGGCGTGCTCCATTTCGCGGTCGGAGACCGCTTCGGAGGTGATGCGCTTGAGCGTGTCGATCCAGCTGTAACCCACGCCGTCGGAGAACTGCTCCTTCTGGCGCCAGACGATCTCCGCGGGGAGCATATCCTCGAAGGCCTTGCGCAGCACCCACTTTTCGATGCGACCCTGGCCGGCCATCTTGGCTGCGGGGTTGAGGCGCATGGCCACGTCGAGGAACTCCTTGTCGAGGAACGGCACGCGCCCCTCGACGCCCCACGCCGCCAGCGACTTGTTGGCCCGGAGGCAGTCGTAGAGATGCAGCCGGCCGAGTTTGCGCACGGTCTCCTCGTGGAAGGCCCGCGCATCGGGGGCCTTGTGGAAGTAGAGGTATCCGCCGAAGATCTCGTCGGCCCCCTCGCCCGAGAGGACCATCTTGATGCCCATCGACTTGATGACGCGGGCCAGCAGATACATCGGGGTCGAGGCGCGGACCGTGGTCACGTCGTAGGTTTCGATGTAGTAGATCACGTCGCGGATGGCATCCAACCCCTCCTGGATCGTGTAGTGGATCTCGTGGTGGACGGTACCGATGTGGTCGGCGACCTTGCGGGCGGCGGCCAGGTCGGGCGAACCCTCGAGTCCCACGGCAAAGGAGTGCAGCTGGGGCCACCAGGCCTCTTCGCGGCCGCCGCTTTCGATGCGGCGGTCGGCGTACTTCTTGGCCACGGCCGAGATGATCGACGAGTCGAGACCTCCGGAGAGCAGCACGCCGTACGGTACGTCGGACATCAGCTGCCGGCGGACGGCCTCCTCGAGCGCCGTGCGGAGTTCGCCGATGTCGGCCGGATTATCCTTCACGGCGTCGTAGTCGAACCAGTCGCGGCGGTACCAGCGGACCATCTTGCCTTCACGCGACGACCAGTAGTGGCCGGGCAGGAAGGGCTGGATCGTTGTGCAGACCCCTTCGAGGGCCTTCAGCTCCGAGGCGACGTAGAACTGCTCGTCGCGGTCCCAGCCGATGTAGAGCGGAATGACGCCGATCGGATCGCGGGCGATGAGGTACTCGTCGTGCTCGATGTCGTAGAGGGCGAAGGCGAAGATGCCGCTGATCTTCTCGAGCAGTCCGAGTCCCATCTTCCGGTAGAGGGGCAGGATCACCTCGCAGTCCGAACCGGTCATGAAGTCGTACTCCGAGGCGAGCTCGGCGCGGATTTCGCGGTGATTGTAGATTTCGCCGTTGACGGCCAGCACGAGCTTTCCGTCGCGGCTGTACAGGGGTTGCCGGCCCGACTGGGGGTCGACGATCGAGAGGCGTTCGTGCGCCAGAATCGCCCGCTCTCCGCAGTAGATCCCCGACCAGTCGGGGCCGCGGTGGCGAATCTGCTTCGACATTTTCAGCACCTGGGTGCGCAGCGCATCCGACTGCTGCCGGATGTCGAACAATCCTACGAATCCACACATGATAGTTCTTCGTTTTGGGTGTTTGGTCTATTGCAGTCAGTTGTTTTCGGGGCGGAGTTTGCGGACGACGGCGCCGGCCTGCCACATCTCGCTTTCGCGCATCTGGCGCAGCTCTTCGTTGAGCTTCGTGCGGTAGTCGGGCTGGCTGTTGGCGTCGATCGAGATCTGGGCCTCGTTGCCGCTGCGGACGCTTTCGTAGAGCTCCTCGAAGACGGGCTTCGTGGCGTCGCGGAAACGCTTCCACCAATCCAGTGCACCGCGCTGGGCCGTGGTCGAGCAGTTGGCATACATCCAGTCCATGCCGTTTTCGGCCACCAGCGGCATAAGCGACTGCGTGAGCTCCTCGACGGTCTCGTTGAAGGCCTCCGAGGGGGTGTGACCGTGGGCGCGCAGCGTGTCATACTGGGCGGCGAAGATCCCCTGGATGGCACCCATCAGCGTGCCGCGTTCGCCCGTGAGGTCGGAGTAGACCTCGCGCTGGAAATCGGTCTCGAACAGATAACCCGAACCGACGCCGATACCGAGGGCGATGACGCGCTCCATGGCGCGCCCCGTGGCATCCTGGAAGACGGCGTAGCTCGAGTTCAGACCGCGGCCCTGGAGGAACATCCGCCGCAGCGAGGTGCCCGAACCCTTGGGGGCGATCAGGATGACGTCGACGTCGGCCGGCGGGATGATTCCCGTGCGGTCCTTGTAGGTGATGCCGAAGCCGTGCGAGAAGTAGAGGGCCTTGCCCGGCGTGAGGTGCTTCTTGATGGTGGGCCAGACGGCGATCTGTCCGGCATCCGAGAGCAGGTACTGGATGATCGTACCGCGCTGGGCGGCCTCTTCGATCTCGAAGAGCGTCTCGCCCGGCACCCATCCGTCGGCCAGGGCCTTGTCCCAGCTCTTCGAGCCCTTGCGCTGTCCGACGATCACGCGGAAGCCGTTGTCGCGCAGGTTGAGCGATTGTCCGGGGCCCTGCACGCCGTAGCCGATGACGGCGATGGTTTCGTCCTTCAGGGTTTCGAGAGCCTTCTTCAGCGGAAACTCTTCGCGGGTTACGACGTTCTCCTCGACGCCGCCGAAATTGATCTTTGCCATAGTTTTTTTATTGTTTTGGTTTGTTGAACTGTTTTTTCAGATTGGGTTTTGCGGGTCATGCCGGCCCGTCTCATCGTCTTTTCAGGCATTGCACGGTTCGGACTGTGGCTGTCGGCGCATCTTTTCGAGCTCCTCGAGGTATTCGTTCAGCAGTTCGCGCCGCGACTTGATGACCGCCACCGTGCCGCTGCGTACGAACTGCTGGACGCCGTAGGGTTGCAGCAGGCGGAACAGCTGCTGGGTCTCCTCCTTGTGGCCGGTCTTTTCGACGACGATGTAGTCGGTGTCGACCTCCAGGATGCGGACGTTGTGGCGCCGGACGAGCTGTTCGACGCTGTTGCTGCGCGTCACCTTGTAGAGGGCGATCTCCTGCTGGACGACCTCTTCGGGCCGATAGACGAAGGCCTTCAGCACGTCGATCTTCTTCTCGATCTGCCGCACGACCTTCTCCACGGTTTCGGGCGTTGTGCGCACGACGATCGTGAACTTGTGAATGCCGGGCAGGGCCGACTCCGAGGTGGTCAGGCTCTCGATGTTGACGTTGCGGCAGGTGAAGACCGTGGTGATCTGGCTCAGCAGGCCGACCTTGTTTTCCGAAAATACGGTGATGATGTATTCCTGTTCCGTTTCCATGTTCCGATGCGGTTTATTCGAGACGGATCTCCGCGGCGGGGGCTCCGGCGGGGACCATCGGGAAGACGTTTTCCTGACTTTCGACGCAGACCTCCAGCAGAAAGGCTCCCTGCGAGGCCTTCATTTCGGCCACGGCGTCGGCGAGCTCTTCGCGGCTCTCGACGCGGCGGTAGCCGAGGCCGTTGGCGCGGGCGATCATCCCGAAGTCGGGGTTCGTGAGTTCGGTGAACGAGTAGCGCGAGTCGTAGAAGAGCTCCTGCCACTGGCGGACCATGCCGAGGAACGAGTTGTTCAGCAGGACGATCTTCACCGGGACCTTCGACTGGAAGATCGTTCCCAGCTCCTGAATGGTCATCTGCAGCCCGCCGTCGCCGACGAACAGCACCACGTCGCGCTCCGGGGCGCCCAGTTTGGCGCCGATGGCGGCCGGCAGCCCGAACCCCATCGTCCCGAGGCCGCCCGAGGTGACGAGGCTGCGCGTGTGGCGGAATCCGAAGTAGCGTGCGGCGAACATCTGCTGCTGTCCGACGTCGGTGACCACCACGGCGTCGTTCGCGTAGGCGCGGGCCACCGTATCGACCGCCTCGCCCATGTGGATCCGTCCGCCCGCCGGGTGAAGGGCCTTGTCGATGACGCGTTCGCGCTCGATGCGGTCGCAGACGCGGAATCCCTCGATCCACGCGCTGTGGTCGCGGCTGTGGATGCGCTCGGTTAGCATCGGCAGCGTCTGCCGCACGTCGCCCGCCACGGGGACGTCGGCCGGGATGATCTTGCCGATTTCCGCGGGGTCGATCTCCAGATGGATGACGCGGGCATTCTCGGCGAAGTGGGCGGGCGAACCCGTCACGCGGTCGTCGAATCGCATCCCCACGGCGACGATCAGGTCACACTCGCGGTTGCGGATGTTGGGTCCGTAGTTGCCGTGCATGCCGAGCATGCCGACGTATTGCGGCGCGTCGGTCGGCACGGCCGACAGCCCGAGCAGCGTTGAGGCCACGGGCATGCCGCTCTTTTCGAGGAAGGCGCGCAACTGTGCCTCGGCGTTTCCGAGCAGGACGCCCTGTCCGACCATCACCAGCGGACGCTGTGCCTCGTCGATGAGCCGCGCCGCCTCGTCCAGCCGTGCGGGGTCGGGCTCCGAAACGGGGACGTAGCTGCGGATCGAGGTGACCCGTTTGTAGTGGAACGGCGCCACGCCGCACTGTGCATCCTTCGTGATGTCGACCACCACGGGCCCCGGACGCCCCGAACGGGCGACGAAAAAGGCCTTGGCGATGGCCGCCGGAATCTCCTCGGCGCGCTTGACCTGACAGTTCCACTTGGTGACGGCCTGCGTGATGCCGATGAAGTTGGTCTCCTGAAAGGCGTCGGTACCCAGCAGCGAGGAGCCGACCTGTCCGGTGATGAGCACGATCGGTGTGGAGTCCATCAGGGCGTCGGCCAGCCCCGTGACGGTGTTCGTGGCGCCGGGGCCCGAGGTGACCAGACAGACCCCCACGCGGCCGCTGACGCGGGCGTAGCCCTGCGCGGCGTGGACGGCACCCTGCTCGTGGCGCACCAGAATGTGGCGCAGTCGGTCGCGGTAGTCGTACAGGGCGTCGTAGACCGGGATGATGGCCCCGCCCGGGTAGCCGAACAGCGTGTCGACCCCTTCGATCAGAAACGATTCGAGCAGCGCCCGTGATCCGGTCATGCGGACCCCGTCGATGGTTTGTTGCGCTTCGTCGGATGAAGTATGCATGGCGTGAATGTTTTTCGTGGTCGGGTTTCCGTTTGTGAGAGGGTTACTCCTCATTGTCGAGGATCCGCACGGCGCCGCGGTCGGCCGAACTTACGAGCCGGGCGTAGGCCTGCAGCGATCGTGGAACCTGCCGGTCGCGGGCTGCCGGTCGGAATTGCCTCTGTGCGGCCATGCGGGCCGAGAGCTCCCGATCGTCGACGACGAGGCGGATCGAACGCTTCGGAATGTCGATCTCGATCTCGTCGCCCGTGCGGACGACGGCGATCTCGCCTCCGGCGGCCGCCTCGGGAGAGACGTGCCCGATCGAGAGTCCCGACGTGCCGCCCGAGAAGCGCCCGTCGGTGATCAGGGCGCAGACCTTGTCCAGGTGCTTCGACTTGAGGTACGACGTCGGGTAGAGCATCTCCTGCATGCCGGGGCCGCCCTTGGGCCCTTCGTAGCGGATGACAACCACCTCGCCCGGTTGAACCTCGTCGTTGAGGATGCCGTGCATGGCCTGCTCCTGCGACTCGTAGACGCGGGCCCGGCCGCGGAAGACGAAGAGCCGCTCGTCGACGCCGGCCGTCTTGACGACGCACCCCGAGCGGGCGATGTTGCCCGTCAGTACGGCCAGCCCTCCGTCGCGGAAGTAGGCGTGGTTCAGATCGCGGATACAGCCTGCCGTGCGGTCCGTGTCGAGCTCCTCGTAGTAGCACTGCTGCGAGGCCATTTCGCGGCTGTAGTGACCGGCCGGGGCGCTCAGCGAACGGCGTCGGGCGGCATCTGCGGCCGTCGGACGGCGTACGTCCCCCGCGGCGATCGCCTCGCCCAGCGTGCGTCCGTCGACGCGCCAGACCGACGTGTCGAGCAGCCCGCCGCGGTCGAGTTCGCCCAGAATCGAGAGAATGCCGCCGGCACGGTTGACATCCTCGATGTGGTAGTGGGAGTTGGGGGCCACCTTGCAGAGGACGGGCACCCGCCGCGAGAGACGGTCGATGTCCTGCATCGTGAAGTCGACCTGCGCCTCATGGGCCACGGCCAGCAGGTGGAGCACCGTGTTGGTCGAACCTCCCATGGCGATGTCGAGCGACATGGCATTCTCGAAGGCGGCCTTCGTGGCGATCGAGCGGGGCAGGACGCGTTCGTCGCCCTCGAAGTAGTAACGCTCGGCGTTACGGACGATCAGCGCTGCGGCATCCTCGAACAGCTGGCGGCGGTTGGCGTGTGTGGCGACGATCGTCCCGTTGCCGGGCAGCGAGAGCCCCAGCGCCTCGGTCAGGCAGTTCATCGAGTTGGCGGTGAACATCCCCGAGCAGGAGCCGCATCCGGGGCAGGCCGCGCGTTCGACGCGGGCGATCTCCTCGTCCGAGTATCTGGCGTCGGCCGACATGACCATGGCGTCGATCAGATCGAGCCGCCGGTCGTCGAGGCGTCCGGCCTCCATCGGGCCTCCCGAGACGAAGATCGTCGGCAGGTTGAGGCGCATGGCGGCCATCAGCATGCCGGGGGTGATCTTGTCGCAGTTCGAGATGCAGACCAGGGCGTCGATCTTGTGGGC